>DAOVJZ010000111.1 GCA_030632035.1 Granulosicoccaceae bacterium
GGGAACAGGCATATCACCAAAATCATTAAGCAGACAAAAGAACCTTGGTGAAATAGCGTTCGAGAACAAGGATATGAGTGTGGCGGCTAAATCATTCAAGGCAGCCGTTCAATATGGAAAAGGGTCTGCATTACGGGCATCGGATGAATTTACCGGACTGGCCAAGGCATTATCTGCAACAGGTAATGAGACTGAAGCTATGAAGGTAATTAAGAATGTGAATCAGGAATTCAGGAATGATAACAAGGTTAAATATGAAACCGGGTTACTCAAGAGTGCTATTTATCGTAAGCAGGGATTACAGGATTCCGCCGAACAGGCACTTAAAGAAGTAAAAGAGATGGTGGATTTGATGGATGATGAACAGGCCGTTGATGCCACCATGGAATTGGCACAAATTTGTATGGACATGGGTTCTACCGAAGATGCAAAGGAGTTATTACAGACAGTCGTACGAAATAATCATGAGGATGAAGGTGCGCTTGGTAAGGTACAGAGTATGTTTAAAGATGCAGGGATGGAAGATGAAGGCAAGGAGCTTATCGAATCAACTCGTGATGAAGTGAATAAATTGAATAATAAAGGCGTACAAATGCTCAAGGCGGGCAAGATCGATGAAGCTATTAGCTTGTTTGTAAAAGCGGCTGATACGGCACCCGAGAACAAGACAATCAACCTGAATGCAGCTCAGGTATTGATAATGAAAGCGAAGAAAAATAAAAAAGATGCTTCTCTTCTGGAAAAGGCAAGTGAATACCTTGAGAATGCTGGTCATAAAGACAGGTTCGATGAAAAATATATGGCGCTTCTGGATGCCTATGATGAATTGGTTCAATCAAGGGTTGAATCAGGTGATGGCAGAGCCTCTGGCTAATATCATGGAACACAAACAATCCAGTAATACTCCTTCACTGGATATCACAACACTGCTTGCATCCTCTATTCATGATATAAAAAACAGTCTGAATGTTTTATTGGCTGATGTTGATGGTATTAGTGACTTACTCAACCCTGATGATGCGGCACACCAGAGTGCCTTGCTGAGTTTGAATGCAACAACAAAACGACTCAATAACGAATTAACACAGCTCTTGATTTTGTACAGAATAAAAACAAACACTTACAAAACAAGTTCGGTATTTATGAATGTCTCCGAATTTCTGGAAGATAAACAGCGTGAATACAAAGTATTTCTTGAATCAACCAATATAGAATTAAAAACAGATTGTACTCCTGAGCTTCATTGGAATTTTGATCCTATGCTTATTACCAGTGCAATTAATAATGCATTAAACAATGCACAGCGTTATGCAAAAACACAAATTATATTGTCTGCAAAGAAACAAGAGGACATGTTATGTATTCAGGTACAGGATGATGGTGAGGGTTTTCCTGAACAGATATTACAGGGTGATATGAAAAGTGGCCTGGATTTAACCCAGGGAAGTACAGGTGTAGGGATTTATTTTTGTCATGAAATAGCCAGCGGTCACTGTAAAGACAACAAATGTGGCGAGTTAAAAATGACTAACGAGGGGCCTGATGGGGGAGCCTCCATCAATTTACTTTTACCCTGATAAAATCTAGAGTGAACCCCAGCTATCTTTGCGTGTGAGGCGAAGTTTTGGAATAAGAAACCCTAGCAATATACCAGCAAGTAATACACCTGCACCAATAATAAACCATTCCTGCTGGTCATTGTCTTTTAGTTTTTGATACTGATTGCTAACCACTTGCAATTCGGTTGAAATTTTACCAAGCGATTCTCTTAACGCCTTATTTTCACTATCCAGTTCTATGGGGCGTGAAGCCGCTTTACTGATAGTCGTGATTTTATTTTTCATTTCACGACTGTTTTTATTCAGACTGGCATTCTCTGCTTTCAGTTCCTTGATTTGATTATTGAGTTCATTAACCTTGGTTTCAAGTTGTGAGGCTTTTTTCTGTGCGCGTTCAAGGTTCTTTTCTGTTTTTCTCAGACGATGTTTAGCAATGGGTTTATCCGTTATATACTGGCTTAATACCCAACCTTCCACACCATTTTGAGTACGAATTTGTGCATATTTACCATCATCAGATCTATCAAAAACCTCAAGTCGGGCACCACTTTCTATTTTACGTACAATTTTATTTTGTATTGAAGGGCCTGAACGAATAGTGATAATCAGTCTATCACTGACATAGCGTATCTCTTCAGCTATTGCAGTTGAGCCCAGAATGGATAAAAACAGGATTGTGATTATTTTTTTATTCATCTTTCAGTAGTCAATTTTTAATTAAAAATTATAGATCATTTTCAGGAAACACTATCATATGATCGGCGGCAATGCGGATACCCACTTTTTCACCAATGGCATGATCATGATGACTTGGAAACAGGGATAAAACCTTAATACCCCTGTTAAGCTCCAAAGTATAGAGTATTTCGGCACCTTTGAAGGCTTTTTGAGTCACAGTACCAAATAATTCGCTATTTTCATCGGGCAAAATATCATCCGGGCGCAGTAATAAATCAACCCGGGTGCCAACGGGCCAACCATAGGCACGATTTCCCCGTACCAGCCCGATTTCTGTCTTCACTGCTTCCGGTGAAGACAGTGAACCTTTTAAAAATGCACCTTGCCCGATAAAGTCAGCAACAAACCGGTTGGCAGGTTCATGGTACAGGTTATAGGCTGTGTCCCATTGCTGTAACTTACCGTCATCAATCACACCGATAATATCACCAATAGCAAAGGCTTCATTTTGATCGTGGGTAACAAGAATCCCGGTAATACCTTGTCCTTTAAGAATATCACGGACTTCACTACTCAAGTGTTCGCGCATTTCAATATCAAGATTAGAAAAGGGTTCGTCCATCAGAATGAGTTCAGGGTTGGGTGCCAGCGCACGCGCCAGTGCAACACGTTGTTGTTGGCCACCTGATAATTCATGTGGATAACGATGCCCCATATCAGCAAGACCCACTGTTTTTAACATGGCAGTTGCAATATGTTGTTTGGAAAGTCCTGACATATCACGTAATCCAAAACAGATATTGTCATTAATATCCATATGCGGGAACAGGGCATAATCCTGAAAGACCATGCCGAGCTTTCTTTTGTCAGGAGCAATACTAAATCCGGGACGGGAAACCGTTTTTCCTTTCAGAACGATCTCGCCCTTGCGAACTGGTTCGAATCCGGCAATGGCGCGTAATGCCGTTGTCTTGCCACAACCACTTGGCCCGAGCAGGCAGGCGATTTGTCCTTCCTTGATGTTCATGGATAAATCCTGAACAGCCGGACGACCTTCATAAATGCATTCGATATTTTTGACTTCGAGCAGTGTATCCATTGCGATTTTGGCGGCAGATCCGGTTTCTAAAATGTTTTAGGAGTCTATCAGACCCAGGATGATTCTACTGCGCCGGTGGTAGAGCGGCTCAAATTTCCCCGATTCCTCGTTGCGTAGAACTACTATGCGCCTCGAAATCGGTAAAATTTGTTCTCGCTCTACCACCTTGCTCATAACGAATTCCTGAGTTTGATAGACTCCAAATCTTATTTTAGCAGGATTTCCAGCAATGCCTTTTGTGCGTGCAGGCGGTTTTCGGCCTCATCCCAGACAACGCTTTGTTGACCATCAATGACATCAGCAGAGACTTCCTCACCCCTGTGGGCAGGCAAACAGTGCATGAAAATGGCATCTGAATTGGCGATCCCCATGATATTGTCATTTACTTGATATCCTCTGAAAGCTTCTTCGCGCTTCTTCTGCTCCTCTTCTTGTCCCATGCTGGCCCAGACATCGGTTACGATCAAATCAGAATTTCTTGAGGCGTTGACGGGATCAGAGATCATTTCCACATGATCACCTGCAATTTTTACCAGATCCGCATCAGGCTCATAGCCTTCAGGTGTCGCAATATTCAGTTTGAAATCAAACTGGCGTGCGGCATTAATATAGGAATGACACATGTTGTTGCCATCACCAATCCATGTTGCTGTTTTGCCGGCAATATCACCACAATGTTCAAACCAGGTTTGCATGTCGGCCAGCAACTGACACGGATGAAAGCGATCCGTTAGTGCATTGATAACAGGCACAGAAGAATATTTGGCAAACAGTTCAATCTTTTCGTGTTCGAATGTACGAATCATAATGGCATCGACCATGCGTGAGAGAACGCGCGCACTGTCTTCAATCGGTTCACCCCTGCCAAGCTGTGTATCTCTTGGTGACAGGAAAATTGCACTGCCGCCAAACTGAATCATGCCGGTTTCAAAAGAGACACGCGTACGGGTCGATGATTTTTCAAACACCATACCGAGTACCTGATTTTTCAGGGGCTCGTAAATTTCCTTTTTCTTCTGCATGGCTTTTAATTCAATGGCACGCTGAATAAGTGCCTTGAGTTCCTGAGAAGAAAAATCCGTGAGTGTCAGAAAGTGGCGGACTGACATAATTAAAGACCTACAGCAGACGGGCTTGAGAATTCATTAACAAGCTCAACAACACCATTAACAACGGTATCGGCTTCTTGTTTGCTAATGACAAGCGGTGGTAACAGGCGAATCACTTTTTCTGCGGTAACGTTAATGAGTAAACCTTTGTCCAGTGCGAGCTTAACAAGTTCTGCACATGGGAATGTCAGTTCAATCCCTATCATCAAGCCTTTACCACGGATATCGCTGACGTGTGGATGCGAAGACAAGGCCTTGTTAAGGGCATCCTCCATATAAGCACCCATTTCCTGCGCCTGTTTATCCAGTTTGTTTTTCTTTGCTGTTTCGATGACAGCAAGCCCGGCACTACAAGCCAATGGGTTACCACCAAAGGTCGTACCATGATTACCAGCCTGCAAGACTGAAGCGGCTTTACCATTGGCAAGACAGGCACCAATCGGCACACCATTACCCAGTGCCTTGGCCAGTGTCATGACATCAGGCTTGATATTGTTATGCTGATAAGCGAACCACTTGCCGGTACGACATACACCGGTCTGGATTTCATCCAGCATCAATAACCAGTCATGTTGATCACATAGATCACGTAACTGGTTTAGATAATTATCATCAGGAATATTGATACCACCTTCACCCTGTATCGGTTCAACCAGAATGGCAACCACATTGGATGAATTAGTTGCAATCTTTTTAATGGCTTCAACATCATTAAAATCAACACGTACAAAACCTTGTACCAGCGGTTCAAAACCGGCGTGTACCTTGCGGTTGCCTGTTGCCGTCAGCGTTGCGAGTGTACGGCCATGGAAACTGCCGTCAGTCACGATAATGACAGGTTTGTTAATACCTTTACTATGACCAAACTTGCGTGCAATTTTAATCGCCGCTTCGTTGGCTTCGGCACCGGAGTTACAGAAGAAAGTCTTCTCCATGCCGGAAAGTGAAGCCAGTTCATTGGCAAGCTGTTCCTGGGTCTTGATGCCGTACAGGTTGGAGGTATGCACCAGCTTGCCGGCTTGATCGCAGACAGCCGCAGTTACCGCCGGATGTGCATGACCCAGACCACAGACAGCAATGCCACTTAAGGCATCAAGGTATTTGTTGCCTTTGTCATCCCACAGCCAGACACCTTCACCGTGTTCGAAGGTGACGGGGAGTCTGTTGTATGTGTTCATCAGCGCATCACTCATGTTTGTTTAATCCCAAACCTGTAAAAACAAAAAGGCAGCCACGTGGAACGAGGCCGCCATCTACTATGCAAATGATTCTAGTGACAAA
>DAOVJZ010000195.1 GCA_030632035.1 Granulosicoccaceae bacterium
AATAAAGGGGCTGAATGAATTTAAAAATGAAATAGAAAAAGCCAAGGCACAAGCCAAACCGGTCATGATTGATTTTTATGCCGACTGGTGTGTGGACTGTGTGAAACTGGAACGCACAACATTTGCTAACCCTGAAATTGTGAGTTTCCTTGAACGCGCCGTTGTCCTGCAAAGTGATGTGACACCGAATGATGAGTTGGACAAGGCGCTAATGAAACACCTCGGCATCATTGGCCCTCCTGCCATTCTGTTTTTTGGCCCTGATGGCAACGAACTTAAACAATACCGGTTAGTGGGTTATTCTTCTCCTGATAAATTTATGAATCACATCAGGAATGCTTTAAAATAACTGCCATGAAAAGACAAAATGCATTTGCAGCGGGATTGATCCTGCTGATCGCCGGTTTTATAGCAACAGTGTTGACCTTGAACTTGCTGGATCCCCACGTTTATAAACCACCTCGTAAAAGAACAACCCCTCACCCGGTCGAAGCGGTGGGTATGCAGCGACCTGATTTTCAGTTGCAGGATATGGACGGCAAACTGCAACATGTTTCCAACTGGGATGGCAAAGTCGTACTTATTAATTTCTGGGCTACATGGTGTCCACCCTGCCTCAAGGAGATCCCTGCCTTTATCGATGTGATGAAATCACATGGAGGCAAAGGGTTCCAGGTTGTCGGGATTGCTATTGATAATAAAGACGATGTCCTGGATTTCATTAACCGCATGGACATCAATTACCCTGTCCTCTGGGGTGAGAAAGAGGCTATCCAGCTGGCAAAAAAACTGGGGAACCGGATGGGTGCATTGCCCTATAGCATCGTGATGGATCGTTCTGGCAAGGTGACTCTGGCTCACCGCGGGGAGCTAACCAAGGAAATGTTGATTAAAGCCATTAATCCCCTACTTTAATTCTTGATTCCACAGTGTTTTACTCAATATTGCACTGAACTTCTGCGATAATGCCGCTATCATGACAAGAACTGGACAAATTACCTTGTTTGAGGCACACTTATGTCATTCTGGACTCTGGATGAGTCAATTTGTAGTAAACACCGGCAAACGTGTCGCTAAAAACAATTAAAATCGGATAAAAACACTTTAATGGCAACTATTCTCGTAATCAACGGCCCCAATCTGAATCTACTGGGTCAACGCGAACCCGAACACTATGGGAATAGCGATCTCGACACCATCAACAAACAACTCGCCGCCATGGCTTCTGAGGCCGGCCATCAGCTGGAAACATTTCAAAGCAACGCCGAACATGATTTGGTAGACCGCATTCAAAAGGGACAAACTGATGGTGTTGCCTTTATCCTGATTAACCCGGCAGCCTTTACCCATACCAGTGTGGCGATACGTGATGCATTGGCTGCGACAAAAATTCCATTCATTGAAATTCATCTTTCAAATATTCACGGACGTGAAGAATTTCGTCAGCAATCCTATTTTTCGGATCTGGCACAAGGTGTGATCAGTGGATTAGGTGCAATTGGATATGAACTTGCATTGCAAGCTGCGATGCAGAAACTTAAAACCAAGGGGTCTATCGGGCTTAGGCAATCGTAACGAGCATGATGGGAGAGCGAGAACAAATGGTCACGATTTTGAGGCGCATAGTAAGCCTACGTAACGATAAATCGGGACTATTTGGGCCGCTCTCCCATCAGCGCAGTAGATTGTTCCTAAGTCCGATAGACTCCTAGAACCTAGAGTGACCATTAACTATGGATATTCGAAAAGTAAAAAAATTAATTGAGCTTCTGGAAGAATCCGGAATTGCTGAACTTGAAATTAAAGAAGGTGAAGAGTCTGTGCGTATCAGTCGTCAAAACCAGACCGTTGCGCCACAACAATTTGCAGTTGCGCCGGCTCCGGCTGTCGCACCTGTACCTGCGGCTTCCGCACCAGCAGAAGCAACTGACACTGCCAGTGATATTCCTGCTGGCCATCAGGTTACTTCACCCATGGTAGGCACGTTCTATCGTGCGGCAACACCTGGTGCCAAAACTTTTGCCGATGTAGGCCAACAAGTCAATGTAGGTGATACCCTCTGTATTATTGAAGCCATGAAAATGCTTAATCAAATAGAGGCTGACAAGGCAGGCAAGGTTATTGCCATTCTGGTCGAAAATGGTCAACCGGTTGAATTCGGTCAAACCATGTTCGTTATCGAATAACTCACTTATCTCTAACGGCTGGATTTAATCATGCTGGAAAAAATTGTTATCGCCAACCGTGGTGAAATTGCCCTGCGTATTTTACGTGCTTGTCGCGAACTGGGTATTAAAACGGTGGCTGTTCATTCAGATGCAGATCGTGATCTGAAACATGTGCGACTGGCAGATGAGTCAGTTTGCATCGGACCTGCATCTTCTCTTGAAAGTTACCTGAACATCCCTGCCATTATCAGTGCGGCAGAAGTGACTGATGCTATGGGTATCCATCCAGGGTATGGTTTCCTGTCTGAAAATGCAGACTTTGCTGAACGTGTTGAACAAAGTGGTTTTGTTTTTATTGGTCCCAAGGCAGAAACCATTCGTATCATGGGTGACAAGGTTGCTGCGATTAAGTCCATGCAAGCGACTGGTGTGCCATGTGTACCTGGTTCCGACGGGCCTCTAGGTGATGACCCTGACACCAATATGCGTTTAGCCAGGGAAATTGGTTATCCCATCATTATTAAAGCCGCTGGTGGTGGTGGTGGTCGTGGTATGCGTGTCGTGCATAGCGAAGCAACTTTGTTGAATGCCATTTCACTCACAAAAACCGAAGCCGGCACGGCCTTTAACAATGATATTGTTTACATGGAAAAATATCTGGAAAATCCGCGCCATGTTGAATTTCAGGTGCTGGCTGATGAACACGGTAATGCCATTCATTTAGGTGAACGCGATTGTTCCATGCAGCGCCGTCATCAAAAAGTAATTGAAGAAGCACCGGCTCCGGGGATTACTGAAGAACAACGCAAGCGTATTGGTGAACGTGTTGCCGAGGCCTGTCGCAAGATTGGTTATCGTGGTGCAGGTACATTTGAATTCCTGTATGAAAATGGTGAATTCTATTTTATCGAAATGAATACCCGTGTGCAGGTTGAGCACCCGGTTACTGAAATGATTACTGGTATTGATATCGTAAAAGAACAATTACTGATTGCATCAGGTAATCCGTTACGCTTTAAACAGGAAGACGTGCATATCACCGGTCATGCCATTGAATGCCGTATTAATGCTGAAGATCCAGAAAACTTTTTACCATCACCCGGGCTGATTAAACAATATCATGCGCCCGGTGGTCCCGGTATTCGTGTCGACAGCCATATCTACAATGGCTATACCGTTCCACCCTATTACGATTCACTGATTGGTAAACTAATTGCCCATGGTGAAAATCGTGACGTCGCGATGGCGCGTATCAGAACTGCATTGACCGAGATTGTAATTGATGGCATTAAAACCAATGTGCCTTTGCATCAGGAAATCATGCGCGACAGTGCCTTTATGGAAGGTGGAACCAATATTCACTATCTCGAGAAAAAACTGGGACTTTAAAAAAGAAATTTTGAATTATTAGTGAAAAACAAAAATTTCCATGAATGTAACTTCAACTAAAAATTTAAAATTATTTTAATATGCCATGGATACAACTCAGATTAAGTGCAACTGAAAAAAATACAGAAGCACTTTCTGATCTACT
>DAOVJZ010000243.1 GCA_030632035.1 Granulosicoccaceae bacterium
ATGTTTGCTGGAAAGTGGCATATATGTCCTTATTAATGGTATTGAATGCTAAACTATCATATTAACGACCACAACTCGCAGAATAACCATGACCTCCCCTTCTTCTGAAAACACAGCATCTGATATGCCGGCATTGGTCGACAATATCCGCCAGTGGGCACAGGAGCTGGGGTTTCAGCAAACCGGTATTAGTGACACCAATCTGGCAAATGACGAGACCCGACTGATGGACTGGCTGGATAAAGGTTATCACGGTGAAATGCATTACATGGCTGAACACGGCGTGAAACGTTCCAGACCCGATATGCTCCTGCCCGGTACGGTACGCATTATTTCTGTGCGCATGGATTACCGACCTGATGAACCTGAAGATGAAAAAGCCGTATTGGGCGATCCCGAGCTTGCCTATATTTCACGCTATGCACTGGGTCGTGATTATCACAAACTCATGCGCAAACGTTTACAAAAACTGGCTACTAAAATAGAACAGGCTGTTGGAGAATTTAATTATCGCGTATTTGTCGACAGTGCGCCGGTAATGGAAAAGGCCATTGCACAAAATGCCGGACTTGGCTGGCAGGGTAAACATACCAACCTCATTAACAAAGAGGCTGGCTCATGGTTTTTTCTAGGTAATATCTATACCAACCTGCCCTTGCCAGTTGATAAACCCGAAAACGAAAATCATTGCGGCACCTGCGAAGCCTGTATTGATATTTGCCCAACAAAAGCAATTATTGCACCTTATGTGCTGGATGCTCGCCGTTGTATTTCCTATCTCACGATTGAATTAAAGGGTTCCATTCCTGTTGAGTTACGTCCCATGATGGGAAACCGCATTTATGGTTGTGATGATTGCCAGATGGTGTGTCCGTGGAACCGTTTTGCACAACAAACGACTGAAACCGATTTCACACCACGCAATGGACTCGACACAGCCACATTAATCACTTTATTCAACTGGACTGAACAGGAATTCCTGACAAAAACTGAAGGCAGTGCTATTCGCCGTGCCGGTTATGAAAACTGGTTACGCAATATTGCGATTGCGCTGGGGAATGCAATAACATCTGAAGCTGTTGTTACGGAACTAAAGAACAAGGCGCAAGATTCTTCTGCAATAGTGCGTGAACATGTAGAATGGGCACTGTCTCAACATGTGAAATAAAACCCCATGCTCGAAAAAGAAGTTTTTGCTGAAGTTGTAAAAAACACCCCGCTGGTCTCGATTGATCTGATCATCCGTAATTCATCCGGGAAATATCTGCTTGGATTTAGAAATAATGAACCTGCGCGGCATTGCTGGTTTGTGCCAGGTGGACGTGTTAACAAGAATGAAAAACTGGATGATGCCTTTGCTCGTATTACCGAAAATGAGCTGGGTAAAATATTTCAACGTAGTAATGCCGATTTCAAAGGCATCTATCAACACATGTATGACACCAATTTTTCACAGCAAGGTGATTTTGGCACACACTATGTTGTACTGGCACATGTGTTTGATATCGGTGATTACAAACCTGTCAGTGATGACCAGCATGAGGAATACCGCTGGATGTCATCGGAAGAGATTCTTGCTGATGATAAGGTGCATGAATACACCAAAGATTATTTCAGGTAATTACTCCGCCGATTTAATAAAATGTTCGCGGTAATATTTGAGTTCGTTAATGGAGTCCCTGGTGTCATCCATTGCCAGATGCGATGAACTCTTTGAAAATCCTTTATACACTTTCGGGGACCAACGCGCCGCCAGTTCCTTGAGTGAACTGACATCCAGATTACGATAATGAAAATATTCTTCCAGATCGGGCATGCTACGATAAAGAAAACGCCGATCCTGACAAATACTGTTACCACACATGGGTGATTTACCTGCCGGTACGTATTCCCGTAAAAATTCTATGGTCGCACGTTCTGCTTCTGCTTCATTAACTGTGCTTTCCTTTACCCGTTTGGTCAGGCCAGATTTACCATGTTGATTGGTATTCCATTCATCCATGTTATTCATTCTTTCATCACTTTGATGAATTGCCATCATGGGGCCTTCGGCAAGGATATTGAGTTTGGAGTCCGTCACAATAGTGGCAATCTCGATAATCTTGTCATTATCTGAATCCAGTCCGGTCATTTCCAGATCAATCCAAATCAGGTTCTTTACATCTTGTGCCATTTAGCACTCCTTATAAGGGGTTGTTATCCACTACGGCAAAAGCTAATCTAGCATCCTCGTGGTTGATAGGTACTTTAACGCAATGGAAACATTCACTCTAGTTTTTCTGTCATTTCTGGCAATTTCAGTCGTCGTACAATTCTGGTTATCACAACGTCATCTGGCCTATGTAACCTCAAACAAGGATAAAGTACCTGATGCATTCAGCGACAAAATCAGTCTTGATGCACACCAGAAGGCGGCAAATTACACAACGACCAATACCCGCATTGGCATTTTTGAATTGGCTGTTTCCACCGCATTCCTGCTGATTTGGACATTGGGTGGCGGCCTTGATTTACTGGATCAATTATGGCGTGGTGTTGAATACTCCCCCATTGTTACTGGTATTGGCGTTATCCTGAGTGCAATGTTGATCATGGGATTACTGGAAATCCCGATGTCAATTTATCATACCTTTGTTGTTGAAGAACGGTTTGGCTTTAATCGCACTACACCCAGACTATTTGCTATCGACACTATAAAAAACACATTAATAACTCTCGCCATTGGTACACCATTGATCTGGGTGTTCC
>DAOVJZ010000051.1 GCA_030632035.1 Granulosicoccaceae bacterium
AGCTGCGGCTGTTAAGCGTCAAGCGAAAAAGAGCGGTAGAGATATTCGTCAACGCGTTCGCATGTATTGATTTCGATTATTTTCCTGCCCGCCTATCATGAGTGATTCCAATCAGGGCCTGAAAGCACGCCTCACTGAAGATATGAAAGCAGCCATGCGTTCCAAAGATAAGGAACGCTTGGGTGCTATTCGTTTAGTACAGGCGGCTATCAAACAACGTGAAGTCGATGAGCGTATCGAGCTGGATGATACGCAGGTGTTGGTTGTGCTCGAAAAAATGCTCAAGCAACGCCGTGATTCCATTGAACAATTCCGCAAAGGTGATCGTGAAGATCTGGCGGTTAAGGAAGAGTTCGAAGTCGGTATCCTGCAAGAATACATGCCAGAAGCGATGAGTGAAGAAGAAATTGATTCCATTCTGGATGAGATCATTACCGCCACCGGTGCCAGTTCTATCAAGGACATGGGCAAGGTGATGGGTCAGGTGAAACCCAAAATTCAGGGCCGCGCTGATATGGGTGCAGTAAGCCAGAAGATTAAAGCTCGTCTCGCCTAAAATCCCTCAATTCGCGCAATACGGCGTCAAAAGCCTCCTCAGAATGCTCATTTACTAACGTGTAAACTCCGCTTCTTCGTCGACTTTTTCCTTGTCTTGTACAAATTGAGAAATTTTTTCATAAATACCAATATGAGGGTTAGTTTCCAGATTGGAAATTTAATCCCCCTTTCCCCTTGATCGCTCATGCTGGATCGGTTGAGATCATGGTTCTGGCAGGGAGATAGAATAACAAGTGTCTGGTCTTATTCCACAAGCATTCATTGATGATCTGGTTGGTCGCATCGATATTGTCGATGTGATTGAACAGCGTGTGCCCCTGCGCAAGAAAGGTAAAGACTATCTTGCTTGTTGTCCGTTCCATGATGAAAAGACGCCGTCGTTTAGCGTGAGTCGTGAGAAGCAGTTTTATTATTGTTTTGGTTGCGGTGCGAGTGGTACAGCCGTTGGCTTCCTGATGGATTACGATCACATGAGCTTTGTTGAAGCCATTGACGATCTGGCTTCACGTGCCGGTGTACCGGTACCGCGTGAAGAAGGCAGTCATGATCAAAAATTTCAGTCAGATACAAAAGAGCTTTATGAATTGTTAGCACGTTGTGCTGAATATTATCAGCAACAGTTACGCGATCATGCGCAGGCACAACGAGGTGTCGATTATTTAAAACAACGTGGTTTGTCCGGTGAGATTGCGCGTGACTATGGCATTGGTTATGCACCGCCGGGTTGGGACAATATTTTAAAAACATTAGGCACGAGTGATCATTTACAAAAACAATTATTGAAGACGGGCATGTTGATCAAAAAAGATGCCGGTGGTTTTTATGATCGTTTCCGTGATCGCGTCATGTTTCCGATTATTGATCGGCGTGGCCGTACCATTGGTTTTGGTGGTCGTGTCCTCGGTGATGATAATCCCAAATATCTTAATTCACCGGAAACCCCGGTTTTTCATAAGGGGCGCGAGCTTTACGGTCTTTATCAGGCACAAAAGGCATTACGTAAGATCGATCACCTGATGGTGGTGGAAGGTTATATGGATGTAGTGGCCCTGGCGCAGTTCGGTATTCGTTATGCCGTTGCAACATTGGGTACGGCAACAACCAATGATCATTTAGAACAGCTATTCAAAATCACACCCGAAGTTATTTTTTGTTTTGATGGCGATCGTGCCGGTCGTGAAGCGGCATGGCGTTCACTGGAGGTTGCATTACACATTATGCGAGATGGTCGCCAGATCCGTTATGTGTTTTTGCCTGATGGTGAAGATCCGGATTCACTGGTGCGTACCCAGGGGAAGGATGCACTGGAAACTTTAATAAAAGATGCAATGCCACTATCAACATTTTTTTATCAAAGTTTGTCGCGTCAGGCCGATATAAATACTGAAGAAGGTCGTGCTCGCCTAGTGGAATTGGCGAGACCGTTGTTGGCCAAATTGCCACAAGGTGTCTTTAAGGAATTGATGGTCACCCGGTTGGCGGAGATTACCCGTATGGAGGTTGCGCAGTTGTCAGGGCATATGGGCAGTACCGCTACCAGTTCTTATCAAAAGACACTCCCAAGACAAACAAGAACATCTTCCAACAAGGAGCACCGGATGCCGCCTATACGCAAGGCGATTGCCTTGTTGCTACACAGACCATCACTGGCGGCCGAGGTGGATGGTATTGATGATTTGAAAACCATCGATTTGCCGGGAATGGATTTATTGATGGAATTACTTGATTTAGCGAGGAAAAATCCCCAGATCACGACAGGAAGGCTTTTGGAGCACTGGCGCGAGCAGGAAACAGGCAAACACCTGACCAAGCTGGCTCAGTGGCAACCGCCACCTGATGACGCGGACTGGCTACAGGAATTACTGGATACCTTCGGTCATCTCAGAAAAGAGCAGTCGAAGCAGCAGGATAGCGTGTTTATAAGCAAGGCCAAGATTGACAAGAAGGGTACGAAAGACCTGACTGCTGAGGAAATACAGGAATTAAAGAGTTTGACTAAACCAGTCAATACAAACGATTAACTCTTTTAAAAACAGTATGTTACGGATATTGCTTTAACTATTACAGTTAAATAGGTATTGGGTAGAGGCCATGAATTGTACTATAATGACAGGTTAATTTTCAGCGTTCGGTAAGTTGGCTGGTTTTTTACAGAATTAAATATTTTTATTTATTAATCAATAGGTTAGTTAGGCATATGAGTCAAGAGCAACAATCACAGATTAAAGTACTGATAGCAAAAGGCAAAGAACAGGGATACCTCACCTATACCGAGGTGAATGATCACCTGCCAGGCCAAATTGTCGACCCAGAACAGATTGAAGATATTATCGCCATGATTAATGACATGGGCATCAAGGTTTATGAAACCGCACCGGATGCTGACACGTTATTAATGACGGATACGGCGGTATCAGCTGATGATGATACGGCAGCAGAAGAAGCCGCAGCCGCATTGGCAACAACCGTAGAAAGTGAATTTGGTAGAACGACTGATCCAGTGCGTATGTACATGCGTGAAATGGGTACTGTTGAGCTATTGACCCGTGAAGGTGAAATCAAGATTGCCAAGCGTATTGAAGAAGGCCTTGGTCAGATGTCATCTTCTCTTGCGACTTTCCCTGACACTATTTCCGAATTGCTGTCTGAATACGATCGCGTGGCGGAAGAACAAATTCGCCTGACTGATGTGATTGCCGGATTTATTGATCCCAATGCACCGGATATGCCAGCACCTATTGTGCCAAAAAGTGCGGATAGCAAGGATGACGATGAGGAAGAAGAAGTTGACACCGGTCCTGATCCAGAAGAAGCAAAAGAACGGTTTACCAAGATTCGCTCCCTGCACAAACGTTATATCAGCGCGCTGTCCAAGCATGGTAGAGATGACTCCAAGACTGCCAAAGTACGCAAGGATTTGATTGGCCAGTTTATGGAATTAAAACTGATTCCTCGTTTGATGGATCGTCTGGTTTATAACTTGCGTGAAATAGTTGATCGCCTGCGCACACATGAACGTGTGATTATGGATATTTGTGTTAACAAGGCACATATGCCGCGCAAGGAATTCATTATTTCATTTCCTGATAATGAAACGGATCTTGATTGGTTAAAAAACCAGATTGATGCAGGCAAGTCCTATTCATCTGTTCTTGAACAGTATGAGAGTGAAATCACACGTGCCCAGAATAAACTGATTTCGATTGAAAAAGAATGTGGTATGAGCATTAGCGAGATCAAGGAAATCAATCGTCAAATGTCGATTGGTGAAGCCAAGGCGCGTCGTGCCAAAAAAGAAATGGTGGAAGCTAATTTACGACTGGTTATTTCGATTGCCAAGAAATACACAAACCGTGGTTTGCAATTCCTCGATCTGATTCAGGAAGGCAATATTGGTTTGATGAAAGCCGTTGATAAGTTTGAATACCGTCGTGGTTACAAGTTCTCGACTTATGCTACATGGTGGATTCGTCAGGCGATTACCCGTTCGATTGCAGATCAGGCCCGTACTATTCGTATACCGGTTCATATGATTGAAACCATTAACAAGCTTAATCGTATTTCACGTCAGTTGTTGCAAGAGAAGGGACGTGAGGCCACACCGGAAGAACTATCCGCAATTATGGAAATGCCGGAAGACAAAGTACGCAAGGTCATGAAGATTGCCAAAGAACCAATCTCTATGGAAACACCGATTGGTGATGATGAAGATTCACATCTGGGTGATTTCATTGAAGATGCCAACGTCAAGGCACCGGATGAAAATGCGACCTTCGAAGGTTTGCGTGAGCTGACCAGTGGCGTACTTTCCAGCCTGACAGCACGTGAAGCCAAGGTGCTGCGTATGCGTTTTGGTATTGATATGAATACAGATCACACTCTGGAAGAGGTCGGTAAGCAGTTTGATGTAACCCGTGAGCGTATTCGTCAGATTGAAGCCAAGGCGTTACGGAAGTTGCGCCATCCTTCGCGTTCAGACAAGTTGCGTAGTTTCCTGGATCAGGAAACACAGTCATAATTTTTATATAACTAATGATTGTTACTAAGGCCCGGCTAGTCCGGGCCTTTTTATTTTTCCAATTAATTTCTAGTGTTATGAAGTGCATTAAAATCTGGTAGAATGCGCATCTTCAGGGCCCATAGCTCAGTTGGTTAGAGCAGGGGACTCATAATCCCTTGGTCCCAGGTTCGAGTCCTGGTGGGCCCACCAAATCAGGAAAAGCTGCGTTTTTTGACGTGGCTTTTTTATTTGGAGAGAATCAATCCCTGTTAATATCGTGGATTAGAAGGATTATTGTAAAACCCCGGAATTAACTCTCGGTATGATGAGTTTCTTCTTTTGGTGAATCAGGTTTTTTAAAAAATCGGGAAAAGAAAATACCAGCCTCAAACAAGAGCCATATCGGAACGGCTAGTAATGTTTGAGAAATAATATCGGGTGGTGTGAGTAACATGCCAAGTACAAATGCACCGACGATAATATAAGGACGTTTTTCCGAGAGAGCTTCCCGTGTTGTAAATCCAGTCCATATCATCAAGATAGTGACAATAGGCACTTCAAATGCCAGCCCAAAGGCAAAGAACAGCTTGAGTACAAAATCCAGATACTTACTAATATCTGTCATGACAGTGACGCCTTCCGGTGTAACACCAATAAAAAATCCAAATATAATTGGAAAAACAGCAAAATAGGCAAACAGAATACCGCCAAAGAATAATAAGGTACTTGCCAGCATCAGCGGGAACACCAATCTGCGTTCATTACGATAAAGCGCAGGAGCAACAAAACTCCAGAGCTGAAAAAGAATAACAGGCATACCCAGGGCAATAGCAGCCATAAGCGTTAACTTGAACGGTGTAAGGAAAGGCGATGCCACTTCAGTTGCGATCATGGAACTGTTTTCAGGCAAGTGTTTCATTAGAGGGTCAGCCATGAAGGTATAGATCTCATTGGCAAACGGGAAAAGACAAAGGAATATCAGTAATATTGCCAGTAGTGAGCGTAACAAGCGATCACGTAATTCGAAAAGATGAGATAGAAACGGTTGTTCTAACTGTTCATCATTGGAAGGTTGATTACCGTCCATCATTAGTGCTTCCTGAATCCTGAGGCTTGTCGTCTTTTTCTGAATCATTCAGAGAAAAATCTGACTTGGTTTCTTCTATAAATTCATGAATGGCATTGGAAGATTTTTGTTCTTCCATTATTTTCTTGAGTTCTTCGGCCTTGAGTTCTTTGCTTATATCATCTTTGACACTGGTAATAATGCGACGTGCTTTACTTACCCAGAGTCCTGTTGTACGCGCAACGGCAGGTAGTTTATCGGGACCGATGACAAGAAGTGCAACAACACCAATGATCGCAAGTTCCCAGAAACCAATATCAAACATAAGCCTGATTCCAGAATAAGAGAATAAAATTCAAGGTATCAGGTATTTTCTTTTTCTTTGGTGACTTCGCCTTCAATAGTCTGGCTGGTGCTGTTTTCAGTAATTTTGTCTGATTCCTTGTCCTTGTCCTCGGCTGCTCCTTCTTTCATTGCACCTTTGAAGCCTTTAACAGCACTGCCCAGATCGGCACCGACATTGCGAAGTTTTTTTGCACCAAAGAGCAACAAAACAATGGCCAGGATTATTACTAACTGCCAGATACTGATTCCACCAAATCCCATAATATTTTCTCCTAAGTATTAATTCGTTTGCCTGTTTGCCTTCTCTTCTATGCCCGAAGTGCCAAAGCGTCTTTCCAGTTCTTTTAATACATCGTCCGGTCCAAGCCCTTTTTGGGCCAGCATGACCAGAGTATGAAACCATAAATCGGCGGTTTCATAAATGATCTTGTCCGGATCGCCATCTTTGGCGGCAATAATTGTTTCACTGGCCTCTTCCCCAATCTTTTTCAGGATAGTATCCAGCCCCTTGTGATACAGGCTGGCGACATAGGATTTGTCCGGATCATCACCCTTGCGTGATTCCAGGACCTCGGCCAGTTTTTTCAGCGTTGTATCACTCATATCATTTATATATTTCAGATGGGTCCTTAATGACGGGTTCGGTTTCCACCCACTTACCATCCTGTAATTGTTTAAAAAAGCAATTGTGTCTGCCGGTGTGACAGGCGATGCCGCCTTGTTGCTCAACACTCAACAGGATCACATCATTATCACAATCCAGACGAATGTCCTTGATCAGTTGTACATGACCGGATTCTTCGCCTTTGTGCCAGAGCTTGTTACGTGAACGTGACCAGTAAACAGCACGGCCTTCCTTTACTGATAAGGCCAGTGACTCACGGTTCATCCAGGCCATCATCAATACCTTACCGCTATCCGTCTCTTGGGCGATGGCAGGAGCCAGACCATTCTGGTCCCATTTGATGTCATTGAGCCATTGTTCGTCCATTCGTCCAGTATATCCCAGATTTGACCTAGATTCGGACTTCAATACCGGCTTTGGCCATGTGCTGCTTGGCCTCTTCAATGGAATATTCGGCAAAATGGAAAATACTGGCCGCCAGTACAGCATCGGCATGGCCCTTGGTAACCCCTTCGACCAGATGGTCCAGATTACCCACCCCGCCAGAGGCGATGACGGGCACATTGACGTGTGCGCAGATTGTACTCATTAACTCGTTATCGAAACCTATCTTGGTACCGTCTCGATCCATGCTAGTCACCAGTAATTCACCGGCACCGTAGTCAACCATTTTCTGTGCCCATTCGATGGCATCAATACCGGTGGGTTTGCGCCCGCCGTGAGTAAAGATTTCCCAGTGATCGCCAACACGCTTGGCATCAATGGCCACCACGATGCATTGTGATCCAAATTTTTCGGAGGCTTCTTTAACAAATTCAGGATTAGAAACAGCGGCGGTATTAATTGCAATTTTATCAGCGCCGGCATTGAGCATTCGCCGGATGTCTTCAACAGTACGAATACCACCGCCGACAGTCAGAGGAATAAACACTTCACCGGCCACTTCTTCAACCACATGGACCATGGTTTCGCGATTATCGGAACTGGCTGTAATATCAAGAAAGGTAAGTTCATCGGCACCTTCCTTGTCATAACGACGTGCAATCTCAACCGGATCACCGGCATCACGAATATCAATAAACTGAACGCCTTTAACAACACGTCCGTTATCAACATCAAGACAGGGGATAATTCGTTTGGCAAGACCCATAATAATTTACGATGTCAGTTTAGTGGCCAGCGCCTGACCTTCGGCATAATCCAGCGTGCCTTCATAAATAGCACGACCGGTAATGGCAGCGGTGATTCCTTCATCAGCGTATTTACACAATTCACGAATATCATCCAGTGATGTAATACCGCCTGAAGCAATGACAGGAATGGAAATAGCCTGTGCAACCTTGACGGTTGCTTCGATATTCAGACCTTGCATCATGCCATCGCGACTGATGTCGGTATAGACAATTGCGGCCACACCGTCCTTTTCAAAATGTTTTGCCATGTCCACAACATCATGATTGGAAAGTTTTGACCAGCCATCAATGGCAACCTTGCCGTCTTTGGCATCAAGACCAACAATAATACGACCGGGAAATTCAATACAGACATCAGAAACAAAATGCGGTGCATTCACTGCTTTGGTTCCGATAATGGCATATTGAACACCCGCATCCAGATAAGCCTGAATGGTGTCTTCCTCACGAATACCACCACCTACCTGAATTGAGATACCGGGAAAGGCCTCGGTGATTTTATGAATGACTTCAGCATTAACCGGCTTACCAGCAAAGGCACCATCAAGGTCAACAATATGCAAACGTTTTGCACCGGCTTCAATCCAGCGTTCAGCTACTGCAACAGGATTATCGGAAAAAACAGTGTCATCTTCCATGCGCCCCTGACGTAAACGCACACACTTGCCTTCTTTTAAATCAATAGCGGGAATTAAAAGCATTGTCATAACCTCTTAAAAAAGAGTCTCCTTAAATTATTGTCCGTCCCACTGCAGAAAGTTTGCATATAACTGTAACCCGTCATGCTGACTTTTTTCAGGGTGAAACTGCACTGCAAAAATATTTTCATGCGCAATGGCTGATGTAAATTTAATACCGTAATCGGTTGATGCCATCATGTTTTCTTCAGAAGATGTTTCAACATAATAGCTATGCACAAAGTAGAAACGACTGTCCTGTTTGATATTTTTCCATAAGGTATGTTCAGTAGTTTGATGTACCTGGTTCCAGCCCATGTGGGGCACCTTTAATAGTTCACCCTTGTTTTTCATATTATCCGAAAAACGTTTAACCTGACCAGGAAAAATACCAAGACAGGTTGTGCCATTATTTTCTTCACTGGATTCCATCAATGCTTGCATACCGACACAGACACCAAGAAACGGTTTTGTTTTTGTGCATTCCATGACAACCTGGTCAAGTCCGGTTTTTTTTAATTCATTAATGCAATCACGAATAGCACCCACGCCGGGCAATACAACACGGTCAGCCTTTAATATGGTATCGGCATCACTGGAAACCACAATAGTGGTTTTGTTATCTGCATGTTCCAGTGCCTTGGAAACAGAATGCAGATTACCCAT
>DAOVJZ010000251.1 GCA_030632035.1 Granulosicoccaceae bacterium
GCCTTTTCAGCAATTCGGAAAAAACCCAGCCACAGCGCAAGAATACCAATCAACCCGAGTGCAATTTCAGCACTGAGTTTGGCCATATCAAAAGTGGAACTGACTATTTGAGAGAAAATTTGTGACTGGTCATTGACCAGCCATTGGAACATGGCCGATAAAAATGCTGCCAGAAAAAAACCATACCAGATGCGCGCTAACATGGGCCTTAAGGAATCTCTATTATTAAGGTTATATTAGTACCATATTAAGTGAAGCGGTAAACTTTTTCAGAGACAAAGCGAAAACAAGCGCCTTCCCCCCAGGATAGCGAGAAACTAACTACATAACTGAACTATCGAAACAAAATGTTCAGGCGGGTACTACATTTGTTGCTTGTAAACCTTTTGGACCATCTTCAGTTTCAAAATTAACCGACTGACCTTCATTCAAGCTTTTATATCCATCACCTTGAATAGCTGAAAAATGTACAAAGATTTCATTATCACCTTCATCAGGAACAATAAATCCAAAACCCTTTGTATTGTTAAACCACTTAACCTTTCCTGTTGCCATAAAACACATCCTCAAAAAATTTACTGAAAAACATTTGTAAAAATATACACCTACTTTCTGCAAGTCATTAGTCTAACTCAGTGAATTTTAAATTGCGATACTCGAAACGGATGTGGTTGATACATATCATATATTTAGCAAATGCTTATATATCGTGTAAACAATAACTTATCTACACTGATAATGAAGTGCTCAACAATAGTTAACTGAAGAAGGCAAGATTACTTTTCGTTACGCGCCAGCAAACCCATTGCATACTCACCCTCTTCCAATGGAATACGAATACGATGTCCACCACCGGGTACTTCCTGCATAGATCTACCTTTCATATCTTCAACATGTTCAAGAATAAATTTTCTGTTTTGTGTCGGCAGAATAAGTTCCATTTCATCACCAACAGCGAACTTGTTCTTGGCTTCTATCTCGGCCATACCGTCACTGAAATCAATAATTTCACCAACAAAACGTTGTTGATAACTTCTTGAATGACTATCCATATAATTTTGATAATCCTGTGTGTGGTGACGTTCAAAAAAACCATCGGTATAACCGCGGTTAGCCAGGTTTTCGAGCTCACCCAACAGTGCGGGATTAAAAGTTCGTCCGGCAACGGCGTCATCAATCGCTTTGCGATATATCTGGGTACTGCGTGCAACATAATAATGGGATTTTGTACGTCCCTCGATCTTGAGGCTGTCCACGCCGAGTTTAACCAGGCGTTCGACATGCTCAACGGCACGCAAGTCTTTCGAGTTCATGATATAAGTGCCATGCTCATCTTCCTCGATGGGCATGAGTTCCCCCGGACGTTCTGCTTCTTCCAGCAAATAGACATCTGATGATGCCGGGTGATGCTCTTTCGCAACTATATCACCTGTTATATCGGTATCTGCTTTTTTTACATCGTAATCCCAACGACACGAATTAGTACACGACCCCTGATTGGCATCACGATGATTAAAGTAGCCGGATAATAAACAACGACCGGAATAGGCAATACACAACGCACCATGCACAAAGACTTCCAGTTCCATATCCGGACATTCCTGTCTGATCTCGGCAATCTCATCAAGCGATAGTTCACGTGACAGGATTACGCGTTTCAAACCCAGTGATTGCCAAAATTTAACACTGGCATAGTTAACGGTATTGGCCTGTACTGATAAATGCACGGCCAGATCAGGCCAGCGTTCACGCACCTGCATGATCAAACCCGGATCTGCCATGATCAAGGCATCCGGACCTAACTCAACGGCAGGTTCAATATCTTTGAGAAAGGTTTTGACCTTGGTGTTGTGAGGCAACACATTACAGGCCAGAAAGAACTTACTGCCTTTGTCGTGCGCCGCATTAATTCCCAATGCCAGATTATCAAAATGATTAAAATCATTATTGCGCACGCGCAGGCTATATCGCGGCATGCCGGCATACACGGCATCAGCACCATAGGCCACAGCATAGCGCAGGTTCTTCAACGTACCAGCAGGGGCAAGCAGTTCAGGGGTTTTCACAACGAGATCCTCAAAATTACAGCAGGAGCGAATTATACCACTCGAACACGGGCAAATAACTACTAAGAATAGGTGTTAATCGACCTGGAAATCATAGCTTAAGTTCCTCAAGTGGATGATGGCAAGGCGAAAGGAAACGAAAAAGCGGAGTTTACAAACAAGTAAATAAGCATTTTGAGTTTCATTTCAACGCAGCCAGTGCCGCTTCAGGAACTTAAGCTGTGTTTTCTAACCAGCGTACCAGGTAATAGAGCTGCAACCCTTCAGATGAACGCGCCGGACCAAGTACAACGGCTGGATAGCGCTTTGCGTCCGGATCGGCTGAGGTACAGGCATCCTGTTCCGATTCCATCACCTCGACACAGTTTTCAGGGAAACGATCACGTTTACGACGGGGCACATACACCACGGCAAATTGCTCTTTGACTATATCGGTGTGTGGATCAGTGTAATAACCATTAACCATTATTATATATGCGAAACCAATTTGGCTTCCGGGATACAGACTTGTAGTGCCGCAGCCACTTCGAAGGTAATACCTGGACGCGGCCTGACAGACACCCATAACA
>DAOVJZ010000025.1 GCA_030632035.1 Granulosicoccaceae bacterium
CAACGCATTTTTGAAAATGTCTCCAGGGAAGCCTGGCAACAGTGGTTGCAAAAGCAAACCATACTCATTAATGAAAACCGCTTGAGCCCCATCGACCCCAAAGCCAAAGAATTAATCGAAACTGAAATGGAGAAATTCTTTTTTGGCTCAGAATAGCCCGTTGCTGTAAGCTATTGATTTTGGCCAGATCTGCTGTAAAATTTGAAAAAATCAATAAATTGAAGGCTTTGCGCTTGACTCTATCAGGCCCAGCCGGTTTAATACGCGCTCTCGAGAGTTCCTGCTATGGCCCGGTAGCTCAGTCGGTAGAGCAGAGGATTGAAAATCCTCGTGTCGGTGGTTCGATTCCGCCCCGGGCCACCATTTCACTCCAGATGTTTTTTCCAATCGTAGGACGAATCCCCAATCACCAGAAAGTACGGGTTCAGTAATGAGTCCTTGGTATTGTATTTCAATTGTTGCATATCCAGTTCCACCAGCTTGCCGCCAGCCTCTTCAACAATGCATTGCGCCGCACCCGTATCCCATTCAGAAGTAGGTCCAAGACGGGGATAAATGTCAGCTTTGCCTTCTGCTACCAGACAGGATTTAAGTGAGCTGCCCATGCTGATAATTTCAAATTTACCAACGCTTTCCAGAAACTTGTTCAATGAATCACCGCGATGTGAACGGCTACCTGCTACCTTGACTGGGTTACTTACCTTACTAGATACCTGAATATGCACAGGCGGGCAATTGGGCGGTTGTTTGTATGACCCGTGTCCGCGGCTGGCAAAATAGCAAACACCACTGACTGGTACATAAATTACACCCAGTATAGATTCATGATTGTGGATCAATGCAATATTAACTGTAAATTCGCCATTACGCTTTACGAATTCACGCGTACCATCTAATGGATCAACCAGCCAGTAGGTTTCCCAGCTGGAACGTTCTGCAAACGGGATCTTGGCTTCTTCTTCTGACAGGATTGGAATATCCGGTGTCAGCTTAGTCAGTCCTTTAACAATAATATCGTGGGCCGCCAAATCTGCCTGGGTCAATGGACTCTTGTCTTCTTTATGTTCAACATCGAAATCGGTTTCATAGACCTCCAGGATCTTTTTCCCGGCAACCTGTGAGATTTCAATTATTTTATCCATAAACTTATGTGGATCTTGCATAACGCTTCCCATTAACCAAAAGAGGCATCATTGTAACGTATATAGGCTCCCCGGATAGCTGAAATTACTGGCTTCTGTGGAAAATGGCATGTTTTATGCATTTAACCCATGAACAACTACACTTCCTGTATATGAGGTAATGAAGGATTTTGAATATGCCAAAACTACTTATTTTTATTAGTATTTTATTGGTGACCCGCTCGCTGCCCGTACAAGCGGCCTCTGTTTCTCTGGAGGAAGGGGAAAATATTGCCGCCCTGAGTTGCATGGAAATAGACCGTAATATCTCAAGGCTGATTCCATCTACCTATTCGATCAAGCCCGCTTTTTATGATGACCCGGATAATATATCCATTGGAACATTTGGCTTTTATCACTATGCCAACACATTGGCGCTCTGGGTATACAAGGAGGCTGAAAAAAGGGGTGAACAGGAAAAAATACAGGGCTATCGTAATCATGTTGCTGAACTACGGTTGGCAAAAGCACAAAAAAGATGTTTTGAATAAAGAAAATAACGTTTGTATGAACTGGATTTTCTTTCAAGACAAGGCGAGAATTAATGAGAAAGCAGAGTTTACACGCTAGTAAATGAGCATTTCGAGTTAATTCTCAACGCCGTATTGGAAGAAAAGACTTTCATACAAACGTTATTCTTCTTGCATGCAGCAATTTCTGCCCGCCTCCTTGGCACGGTAAAGCGCGGCATCTGCACGATTAAAGACCTGCTCCGGAGTATCCTCTCCACGGAACTCTGCTATTCCACATGAAACTGTAACGGGTACTCTTTCATTCTTGAAATGGAATCCGCTACCCTCTACTTTCTCACGTAATTTATTCACTACATCCATTGCTGTAATTACATCTGTCTCTGTAAGCAGGATCACAAACTCCTCACCACCAAAACGAGCAAGAAAATCAGTTTCTCTAAGGCTCGTATTCAAGACACGTGCAACGGTCTGTAAAACTTTATCCCCCGCATTATGCCCATAGTTATCATTAATCTTTTTGAAAAGATCCAGATCAAGAACAGCCATGGAAAAATTGTTTTCATAACGCCGCCAACGCGCATATTCCTGTGTCATACGTTCATTATAAGCAAGTCGATTATGAATCCCGGTCAATGGATCCACCATTGCTTGTTCCCGTTCATGAACCACACGCTCACGTAATGCAGTCGTTTCTGTTTCCATTTCATCAAGGCGCGTTGTTAATTGTTCCACATGACTATTCATTCTTTTATTTCTTTCTTCTTCTGACTGCAGATACATCACCATATGCTGTCTTATTTGATCAAGCTGTGTTTGTACCGTACCTTTTAATGACTCAAGTGAATCGGCCTCTTTTACACTTGCTTCAATATCACGCACATGTGCCTGCATTCTCTGATCCAGATCCTTTCCATTTTGCAATGCACCGCTGCGCTCCGTTTCGCTACGCTGTAAATAGTCATCCAGATATTTCAGGTTATCCGTTAATTGTTTCAGGAATTTTTCAAGCTCTCGTCTTTCTTCCTGCATACGATGACGCATGTCAGAAACAAGCGTTGCCACTTCACCTAATGCTGGACTTAGCTGATCAGGATATATCCCGGTAGAAAAACTGGCCTTAAGTGTTTCTATCGCCTTCTCCATATCATGTGGAAAATTCAGGCGTTCAAGTAACTGGATCAGTACTTCTGACAAATCCAGGTTAATCTCTGTTGATTGTGGTGATGAGACTGCTGTTGTAGATTTACCTACAATGCGCTGGAATAAACCGGTAGACTCTTTTTGGGCTTCTTTCTCAGGTTTTTTCTTTAACGCCTTGTTTATAACTGAGGCCAATGTATTGGTCAGCGGCTTAAGCTCTGTATCATTGGATTTTTTAACATTGGCACCAAGTTTTTTTGCCTCTTTTGATACAACACCTGGAAAACTGATCTCTGTAATCAAAAGCCCAATAGCATCACGGGCTGAGAAAAGTGGTAATGAACTTCTGGAATCAGATGATGCTTTCCCTATTCTGTCTATGGTCTGACAGACATCATCCATTACTTTAATAGTCTGGTTAATTTTTTTATTAGCACTAATGGATTTACGCAAATCATTCAGGTAGCCGTCAAGTAATGGATTAATACCATCGGCGCTGTGACTAAGCTGGGCAATACCGCGACTCAACGAGGTTTCTATGGCAGCATATTGTTTTTCCTTTTTCTCAATCTGCTCAAGGCTATCGTAGTATTTTTGTTTCCACTTATTTTCTTGTTTGTCGTCTTCTCCGCCAAACATTTTTCATATCCTCACATAATTAACCTAAAATATGAACGCCCTTGGGTAATTCGATTTCCATTGCAAGAGGCAGGTGATCTGAAATTGAATGATTTAATACATGTGTTTCTTTTACATTAAGCGTAGGCGTTACCAGAATATGGTCAATATTGCGCATGGGTCGCCAACTGGGAAAGGTATGTAATTCCTCAATAGGCTCACGTAATTTTGTTTTTCTGAACAACTGATCCATTTCTGCACTACCCGGTTTGCAGTTCATATCACCCATAACGATAACATGTTCAAATTGATTAACTATCTCACTAATGTAATCCAGCTGGGATTGTCGCGCACGCTTCCCTAAAGCAAGGTGAATAAGAATCAATATTAACGGATTATCAGTCTGGCCATAACGAACCAGCATGGCACCGCGACCAGGAATCAAACCCGGTAATTTATGTTCATGAACATCAACCGGTTTTATCTTGCTTAAAAAACCAATACTATGCTGCGCTATCTGTCCCAGTTTGCGATTAGTCTGGTCATACCAGAATGGAAAGTCACTTTTATCTGCCAGGTATTCTGTCTGGTTGATAAAACCGGTACGTAGACTGCCCGCATCCGTTTCCTGTAAACCGACGATGTCATAACTACTTAATAGCTTTGCAATACGATCCAGATTTTTGAAACTCTTGCTATGAGGTAATACGTGTTTCCAACTCTGGGTAATATAATGATGTGGGCGAGTAGACCCAATACCCACCTGGATATTGTAGCTTAATAGTCGCAAACGACTCTTGGCATCGCCGGCATCCGATTGTACGGCTACATTCTTTGTCATATTTTTTTAGGGTATTAAATCGGGCAAACCATTTCACCCAGCTTTTCTGTCAGCTTCATGTTTTCACTGTAATCCACCGGACAATCAATCACACTGACCGTATTATCCGACAGGGCCTGCTTTAGTATCGGCAGAAGGTCACCTGTTCTTTCGACCCGATAGCCCTTGGCACCAAAGGATTCGGCATATTTGACAAAATCCGGGTTGCCAAAGTCCACATGAGAAACACGACCAAACTTGCTCATTTGCTTCCATTCAATCAACCCATAGCCCTGATCGTTCCAGATCAGGATAACGACAGGGGTATTCATACGCATAGCGGTCTCGATTTCCTGTGAATTCATCAGAAATCCTGCATCACCGGTTACAGCCACGATTTTGCGTTTGGGGAAGGCCATCTTGGCGGCAACTGCACCGGGTACAGCAATACCCATACTGGCAAACCCGTTGGAAATAATACAGGTATTGGGGTGTTCACAACGGAACATGCGCGCCATCCACATTTTGTGCGCACCTACATCACAGATTACGATGTCTTCCATGTCCATCGCCGTACGTAAATCCCAAATAATCTTTTGTGGCTTAACCGGGAAAATTTCATCCTTGGCGTGCAGGTTCATTTCTTTGACCAATGCTTCTCGCAAAGGGCGCATACGATGTTCCTCCCGCCTGGTTAAACCAGCGGCAATACGTTCAAGGCTATGTTTGATATCACCAACAATACCGACTTCCACTGGGTAGTTTGCATCAACCTCGGCTGGTGTTGGATCAATATGAATAATTTTACGATCAGCTGTTGGATGCCAAAGATGTGGATGGTATTCCACCAGATCATAACCAACACAAATAATGACATCAGCTTGATCAAAACCAAAGTTAATATGATCCCTTGATTGCAAACCCGCCGTACCTAACGCCATCGGGTGTTTAAAAGGAATCACCCCCTTGGCCATGAAGGTATTGGTTACCGGGATATTTAAATCTCCGGCAAACTTGGCAAGCTGTTTCCATGCTCTGGTTCTAACCACCCCATTGCCCGCCAGAATAATCGGATCCTTTGCTTTTGAAATAATATTTATCGCGTGCTGAATTCGATCTGATGAAGGTTCCGGCAGCACAGGTTGTGACAGAGGTAAAGGATCAAGATCGGTTTCCATCTCAGCAATGTTTTCAGGAAACTCGATAAAGGTAGCGCCGGTTTTTTCTGTTTGTGCCACCTTGAATGCCTTGCGTACCACTTCGTGAACCGTATCCGGTGTCATCAAACGTGTGGCATATTTGGTAATAGGCTGGAACATGTCTTGCAGATCCAGCACTTGGTGAGATTCCTTATGCATACGATCAGTTCCTGCCTGACCGGCAATCGCAACTAAAGGCGCATAATCCATATTGGCATCAGCAACACCGGTAACCAGATTAGTCGCACCCGGACCCAATGTAGACAAACAAACACCGGCACGTCCGGTTAATCGGCCATAAACATCGGCCATAAAGGCCGCACCCTGCTCATGGCGTGTGGTAATAAATTGAATATTACTATCTAGAAGCGCATCCATTAACTCCAGGTTTTCTTCACCTGGAATACCGTAAATGAATTCTACTTGTTCATTTTCAAGACAACGAATAAACAGTTTGGCCGCTTTCATTATCAGATAATTTTATTTACTTACCATCTTTTTACTTTCTTTTTTAATCAGGAAATTAACTACCTTCATTATGTTTGCTGTACCACCTGCCGTGGTGCCTGTTACACGGTACTTGCCATTGACTACCAATGTAGGAACACCCGTAGCACCATAACGACTGCCTCTGATCTTTGCACGATTCAGTTTCATTTTTACTGAAAATGAATTCCATGCATTATTGGATTCTACTTCTGCTATACCTTGATCAATAAAAAACTGGCGAATATCTTCTTCCGTTACAATGGGTTTCCTGTGCTTATGAATAGCATCAAATAATGGGGTATGAATTTTATCTACCACACCCAATGCTTCGGCAGTGTAATAGGCATGGGCATGGATACCCCATGAGTCATTCAATATTGCGGGCAGGCGTACATACTCCACATTAGCCGGCTTTGTTTTTAACCATTCATGCAAATAAGGCTCCAGACGATAACAATGTGAACAACCGTACCAGAAGAGTTCCAGCACCTCTATTTTGTTTTCGGTAGAAACAGGTTGTGCCGGTGTAACACGCTGATATTCAAATCCTTCCATATACTCTGCAAGTACATTAAAAGAACCCAAAAGTAGTGCCAGTAAAATCAAACTGGTTCTGAGTATTCTGGACTTCATTTTCCTTACCCTCATTGGATGAATATACTGAAAATATAGACAGTAACTAGATAAAATAATTTCCAACTATAACGGCTCAACACGATAATGGCGATAAGTTTTTGAAATAAAAGTGTTTATAAATCGCCATTCAATACCCCGCCGGGCTAGTGGAATGAACGGCTAAGGGGTTTATCAAATACTGGCTAGAAAAAGAAAGTGGGGTGATGAGACCATCACCCCATACAACTATTAATAAAGGCCTGAAACGTAAGCGGCGACTGCCTTAATTTCATCATCAGACAATTTTGCCGCAACATCCTGCATCATTTTGGCATTATCATTTGTACGTGCACCACTACGGAAGTCCTTCAATGCCTTGGCAACATAATCTGCATGCTGACCACTGATTGATGGAAATTTCGCTGCGGCATTACCCACACCAGCAGGGCCATGACACGCCATACAGGCAGCAACACCCTTTTCTTTATCACCGGCACGATAGAGTTTTTCTCCCGCTGCCGCCAGCGTTGCATCCACCGTACCCACCTTGATAGCTTGCGCCGCATAATAGGCCGAGATATCAGCAATATCTTGCGCTTTAAGTGCTGCTGACATTGCTGTCATGGTTGGATCCTTACGGACACCGGATTTAAAATCAGACAATTGCTTGGCTAGGTAGTCTGCATGCTGACTGGCAAGCTTTGGCCACGTACCCATAACACTATTACCATCAGGACCGTGACAACCGGCACATGCCATTGACTTGGTCTTGCCAGCAGTCGCATTACCTGCCGCCTGAGCCTGTACTGACACCATTAACAAGCCGGCCAAAATGCCTACTAGGCCTGTTTTTATATAACGGGAAATCATCATATTAGCTTCCAATCCCGATTATTTGCTCTGATTAACTATATAGGCAACTGCTGCCTTAATATCGGCATCAGACAAGTCCATACGACCACCCTTAGGAGGCATCATTAAACCTGGCTTGCTACTGAAACCCTTAATTGCATGAGTTTCCAAAGTAGCCATATCTTGCTTAACACGGGATGCCCAGGCCGCCTTGTCACCCAGTTTAGGGGCGCCGGCAGCACCAGTGCCATGACATGCGAAACATGCCTGTTGATAAGTACTTTTACCGTCAGCCAGTGCTACTGTTGTTCCTGTTGCAGCCAGCGCTATAGTCGCTGCCAATACTAATTTTTTCATAATAATCAACCTCTTACAGAATTCTTGGTTCTCTGGCCGGTATTCTTCGTGTGTTTTGAATACCCAATGTGGGACCAGACTCGAAAAAGCGTGCCAACTTTATACCGGCCAGATAGCCGGGTCAACTGATCTGGAGCAGTAATACCCTGACTTTTCTGCCTTTTTCCTATATGGTTATCAGCCTTTTATATCGTTATTTCACAGAAAATTGGATATGAACACGTTTTATCGCAAGGCAAAATTTCTGGTCAGCGCGCCTGACCTCAAGCGGTCACCAGATGATCAGGGGGCCGAAATTGCCTTTATCGGACGCTCTAATGCTGGAAAATCCAGTGCCCTGAATACCATCACAGACAACAAGTCACTCGCACGCACCAGTAAAACCCCTGGTCGTACTCAGTTACTCAATTTTTTTGAACTGGATGAACAATGCCGGCTTGTCGATCTGCCCGGTTATGGTTTTGCCAAGGTTGCTGCAAAAGTACGTAAAGATTGGCACCATTCAATTGATGAATACTTACGTAACCGCGAGTCACTGCATGGGCTAGTCCTTATTATGGATGTCCGACACCCTCTAACCGATATTGATCAACAAATGCTTGAGTGGTGTCACCAGATTAATATGCCAGTACACATACTGCTAACCAAGTGTGACAAACTTAAACGCGGTCCTGCCAAGGCAACATTGCTGCAAGTTAAAAAAGCTATTCAGAATTCAGAGCTTTTCAGTGTTCAGCTGTTCTCGGCCAAAGACAAAATCGGTATTGATGAAGTTCATAGCGTGCTTGATCGATGGCTGGAGCTGGGTTCAGAAAATAAATAAGTCCCGGTCCTGCAGGGGATAGGAGGACCGGGACTTAAAATATCCGATTCAGGGTGTAAATCGGACTCATCATTTAACCCGCAGGGGGAGCGGAACTACTTAAATGATATATACAATTTATGACGCGGATAATAAAAAAAAGTTCCTTTTTTATTTAATAAGAAACCTCTGAATAGTTCTTAATGTGCTTCATCCCAATTATTACCAATACCAACATCCACTTCCATTGGTAAGGAAAGATCGGCGGCAATAATCATTTTATCCTTGATAATTGTGATAGATTCATCGAGTTGTTTTTCCGCTATTTCAAATACCAGTTCATCATGCACTTGCATGATCATTCTTACATCCGGTTGTTCATTTCGTAACCAGTCAAAAATACTGATCATGGCACGCTTGATAATATCGGCTGCCGTACCCTGCATGGGTGCGTTAATAGCTGTGCGTTCTGCATACTGGCGACGCTGCATATTGCTAGCCTTGATGTCAGGTAAATAAAGCCTGCGCCCGGAAACAGTTTCAACATACCCTTGTTCACGCGCTCTTTCACGAGTTTCATCCATATAGGTTTTTACACCTGGATAACGTTCAAAATAAAGATCGATATAACTTTGTGCTTCATTACGACCAATACCTAATTGTTTACCCAGGCCAAATGCAGACATGCCGTATATCAATCCAAAGTTAACTGCCTTGGCATGACGACGTTGTTCGTTAGTTACTTTTGATTCATCCAGTCCAAATACTTCTGCCGCTGTCGCACGGTGAATATCACGCCCTTCCGAAAATGCTGATAACAATCCCTTGTCACTGGAAAGGTGCGCCATGATACGCAATTCAATTTGCGAATAATCTGCTGCAACTATTTTATATCCCTTAGGTGCAATAAAGGCCTGACGGATACGACGACCTTCTTCATTACGAACAGGAATGTTTTGTAGATTGGGATCAGAGGATGACAAGCGCCCCGTTGCTGTTACCGCCTGATGATAAGAAGTATGAACACGTCCAGTCTTCAAATTAATCTGTTCTGGTAACTTGTCTGTATAAGTTGATTTCAATTTGCTTAAACTACGATATTCCAGAATCAATCTGGGCATCGGGTAATCATTGGCCAGTTCCTGCAATACCGGTTCTGCTGTTGAAGGCTGTCCCTTTGGTGTTTTTTTCTTCACCGGCAACTGTAACTTATTGTACAGAATTTCCTGTAATTGCTTGGGTGAACTAAGATTAAATTCTTCACCGGCAAGATCATGTACTTCACTTTCCACTTCCTGCATGCGTTTCATTAGTTGTTTGCTTTGCTTGTGAAGCATGTCGGCATCTACCAACACACCGATGCGTTCCATATATGACAATACCGGCACTAATGGAATTTCCATTGTCTCAAATAAAATCTGGAGTTTTTTATTCTCAATAACACGTGGCCACAGATGCTCATGCAAACGTAAACTAATATCGGCATCTTCAGCGGCATAAGGGCCGGCTTGATCCAATATTACCTGATTAAACGGGATCTGTTTTGCACCTTTGCCCGCCACCTCTTCATATTTAATAGTTTTAAGACCAAGATATTTCATGGCACAAGAATCCATATCGTGCCGGGTGGCGGTACTGTCAATCACATAGGATTCAAGCATGGAATCATAAGCCACACCACGAAGCGTAATATTATAATTGGCCAATACACTCATATCGTATTTCAGGTTGTGACCGGTCTTTAATTGTTTATTATTTTCCAGTGCCGGTTTAAGTGCATTCAACACCTTGGTTCGATCCAGTTGTTTGGGTGCATCTTCATAATCATGCGCAACGGGGATATAAACAGCCTCACCTTCCTTAACAGAAAAAGACAGTCCTACAATTTCTGCTTTCATATAATCAAGACTGGTAGTTTCCAAATCAACTGCAAACAGTTTTGCGATTTCAATTTTTTTAACCCAGGTATTAAAATCTTTTTCAGTTAAAATGGTTTTGTAATTGGTTTTTATTTCTTTTTTAATTATTACATTTTCATCACTATCAGAAATAACTTCACCTAACCAGGTCTTGAATTCCATTTCCTGAAAAAGTGTTTTTAATTTTTCCTTGTCGGCAGTCTTTATATGCAACTGTTCCGGTGTCTGTTCAAGCTCAACATCTGTCTTGATTGTCACCAGTGTGCGCGATAAGGGTAATTGTTCCAATGTCGCACGCAGGTTTTCACCCACCTTGCCTTTAATAGCATCAGCATTTTCCATCACGCTATCAAGTGAACCATATTCATCAAGCCATTTCACGGCAGTCTTGGGTCCGACCTTGGAGACACCGGGTACGTTATCCGAGGTATCACCAATCAGCGCAAGGTAATCAATAATTTTTTCCGGAGGGACACCAAACTTTTCTTGCACTCCTTTTGGATCAGACACTGTGCCCTTCATGGTATCCATCAAGGTAACATCATTATCAACCAGTTGAGCCATGTCCTTATCACCGGTTGATATCAGTGTCTTGATACCGTGTTGTGTTGCCTGAACCGACAGTGTCCCGATTACATCATCCGCTTCCACACCTTCTATACATATTAAAGGAATACCCATGGCCTCAATAATTTCATACAGGGGTTTTATCTGTGAACGTAGATCACCGGGCATGGGTGGCCGATTGGCTTTATATTCCTTATATAGGTCATCACGGAATGTTTTACCCTTGGCATCAAATACCATGGCAATGAGTTCCGGTGATTCATCTGCCAGCAATTTACGGATCATATTGATCACACCATAAACCGCACCCGTCGGTTCTCCCCTGG
>DAOVJZ010000074.1 GCA_030632035.1 Granulosicoccaceae bacterium
ATCTCTTTTCTCGGCTCTTCCAGTACAAAACTCAAGGAATGAGCATGTAAAAACAGCCTTTTCAGCCCTTGTTTACGTATTTTTTTATTGAATTCCCTGTCACCATAACGGTCATCTCCCGCTACCGGATGTCCGCTGTGCGCCGCATGAACACGAATCTGGTGTGTGCGTCCGGTATATAACTCTACCCGCATCAAGCTGGCCTCTTTATAAATGGTGACCGGTTCAAACAAACTCAAGGCAGATTTGCCTGATTCATCTACCGTGACCATTCGTTCGCCAGAACGCCGGGTATTTTTCTGTAAGGGAAAATCGATTTTGCGCTTACCGCCATGCCATTGTCCTTTGAGCAAGGTCAAGTAGGTTTTATCAAGTCCACCTTCGCGCAACAACTCATGCAAACGGCGCAACATACTGCGACGCTTGGCTATCATTAAACAACCGGAAGTTTCCCTATCAAGTCGATGCACCAATTCCAAATACGGTGCATCAGGACGTTTGGCGCGCAAAGCCTCAATAACCCCATAGCTCAGCCCACTGCCCCCATGGACAGCGAAACCGGAAGGTTTATTCAGGATGAGTAGATGATTGTCTTCATACAGGATGCTGTCATCAATCCATTCCAGTGCCTGCCCCGTGGGTTTTGGCTTGTTTTGGCTGGAATCCGAGAGCCTGATCGGTGGGATTCTGACTTGATCACCCATTTTTAATCGGTATTCAGGCTTGATTCTGCCCTTGTTCACCCTCACCTCTCCTTTACGGAGAATACGATAAATCCGGCTCTTGGGTACGCCCTTGAGGCGAGTCAGCAGGAAATTATCAATACGCTGGCCGTCAGAACCTTCCTCAATTTCAACGAGTTGGACGGGTGTTGGGGGATTTGCTGAAGATTTGCTCATAACCTCCCATGATACCAGTTTTATATCAATAGATTGATGGACTTGGCTAACACTGTTATAGTTATTTGAAGGAATGACGGAAATTTGCCGCTTCCTGTGGGGAAATCAAGGTTTTTCGTAGTTGGTTTTCCTCGGAAAAGTTAACAGTTTTTATGGATTCGATGAAAAATCGGATTCCAGAACAGGGGTTCTAACATTGCTCCAACCCCGATATCGTGAGTAATGAATAATAAAATGGTGCACTCGCATGTCCAATAACGGTCATGGCTGGTGCGATAAAAGTAATAAGCGCGTTACTCTGGTGAAGTCTCAAATTGTTCGCCCACGCATTATTACCCCGCAGCCCATATTGCCGCAGCAAGGAGCTGATCGAGTGCCGTTGAGAATTAATTACAATGAAAAGAATGCTGATAAACGCATCTCAGCCGGAAGAGTTGCGTGTGGCCATGGTAGATGGCCAACATTTGTACGATCTGGATATCGAAATACTTTCCAGAGAACAGAAAAAATCAAACGTATATAAAGGTAAAATTACTCGCGTCGAGCCCAGTCTCGAGGCTGCCTTTGTCGACTACGGCGGTAATCGTCATGGTTTTCTTCCTCTCAAGGAAATTTCCCGTACCTATTTCAAATCTGATGTAGAGCCTGGCAAAGGGCGCGTCAATATTAAGGACGTGCTTACAGAAGGTCAGGAGATCATCGTTCAGGTTGAAAAAGAAGAGCGTGGCAATAAGGGCGCAGCCCTGACTACGTTTATCAGTTTGGCGGGTCGTTATCTGGTGCTCATGCCCAACAATCCTCGTGCTGGTGGTATCTCACGTCGCATTGAAGGTGAAGAACGTAATGAATTACGTGATGCCATGAGTGGGCTCGCCAAACCACAAGGTATGGGCGTTATTGCCCGAACTGCTGGTATTGGTAAAAGCTCGGAAGAACTGCAATGGGACCTGGATTACCTGCTTCACCTGTGGGAAGCCATCGACAAGGCTTATCATGAACAATCTGCACCATGCCTTATTTATCAGGATAGTGACATTGTCATTCGTGCGATTCGTGATTACTTCCGTCAAGATATTGGTGAAATCTTTATCGATAATCCTGAGGTATATGAAAGAGCGCGTACGTTCATGCAACAAGTTATGCCGAACAATGTACACAAGGTCAAATTACACAGCGATCATGTTTCACTGTTTAGCCGCTTCCAGATTGAAAGCCAGATTGAATCTGCCTTCCAGCGTGAAGTACGCCTGCCTTCAGGCGGCGCTATTGTTATCGACCCCACTGAAGCACTGATTTCAATTGATATTAACTCAGGCCGTTCTACTGCTGGCAGTGATATTGAAGAAACTGCGCTTAGCAACAACCTTGAAGCCTCCGATGAAATTGCACGTCAATTACGTTTGCGTGATATTGGCGGTCTGATTGTAATCGACTTTATCGACATGATGCCGGTCAAGAACCAGCGTGAAGTTGAAAACCGTTTGCGCGAAGCATTAAAAATGGATCGGGCGCGTGTTCAAGTTGGTCGTATTTCCCGCTTTGGTCTTTTGGAAATGTCACGTCAGCGTTTACGCCCATCATTGGGTGAAGCCATTCAGGATGTATGTCCACGTTGTAATGGCCAAGGTGTTATTCGCAGTGTTGAATCACTTTCACTTTCTATCTTGCGCATCCTTGAAGAAGAAGCCTTGAAAGAAAACACGGGTCGTATCGTGGCACAATTACCTATTGATGTGGCCACATTCCTGTCTAATGAAAAACGTGCGCAAGTAACGGAGATAGAAGCCAAACACAAGGTTTCTATTGTGCTTGTGCCCAATGAAAACCTTGAAACACCAAACTATCTTGTTGAAAGATTGCGTGACGGTGATGTTCAAGGCGTTGCCAAAACCCAATCCAGCTATAACATGGTCACAGAACCTGAAAAAGCATTACCAACGGCAACAGCGGGTGGGCCACAAACAATGCCAGAACAGCCTGCTGTAAAACAAATCATGCCTCCTGCTCGCGCACAAAAGCCTTCAAGCAATAATGACAGCTTTATTAAACGTCTATGGGGTAATTTGTTTGGCCAGGAAGAGGATGTATCAAAGAAAAAGACTCCATCATCTTCAAGCTCATCTGGAAATAGAGGTGGTCGTGGCAATCAACAACGCCAGGGGCAACGTCAAGGACAAGGACAGCGTCGTAATCAGGGTAGTCGCAAGAAGAAAACCTCTGGTCGCAATCAAGGGCAAAGACAAAACCCTAACCAGAACCAGAACCAAAATCAGAATCAGAATCAAAACCAGCAACAGGCCGGTGGCGATAATAATGACGAAAAGAAACAGGATAACCAGCAACGCAACAGGAGTCGTCGTAACAGCGGTAACAGACGCCGAAATAACCCGCGCAACAAGGAAAGCAATACCAACAGCAATGCTTCTGAGCAGGAAAAGCAGGCACAACAACCCGTTCAACAGGCCGCGCCGGCACAACAAACGCAACCTGTTCAACAGACAGCACCGGCTCCAGCCCCTGTTGCATCTACTACTCCTCCGCCAGCGCCAACACCGGCACCGGAGCAAAATGGAAATAAGTCATTTTCTGAAAGCAGTCCAAAACCGGTTGAGCCAAACGGTAATCAATCAGTTGAAAAAAAACCAACTGAAGTAACGCAAGAAAACTAGCAACATCAATGTCTGGACATGTCTCGTGTCCAGACATGCTTTCTGTCATTATTGAGGCATTACAGTCATGGATGGTTTATCGGGTTTTCTTTTCAAGAATAGTAAAAGTACTTATAATATTAAAATCATACTACATGACAATCCACTTTTCCCTAGTTTAAAACTAGCCTATACTGCTCTGAATCTATAAAGTCACTATGCGACTTTGCAGATTTAAAAGGATACATGTTTAGATGAAAACTTTTAGTTATAGCATACTTCTTTTTCTGTTCTGGCTTGTGTTATCAGGGCGTTTTGAACCTCTTTTACTGGGGTTGGGATTGGCATCTGTCGTGCTAACTGCTTTCTTGTAAAACGCATGAATATCATCGATCATGAAAGCTACCCTCTCCACCTTTCCTCACAATTCCCGGCTTTTATTATTTATATTTTTCGTGAAATTGTGAATGCAAATATTGATGTAATCAAACGCATACTGACATTCAGTAATACATCAATCAGTCCGCAACTGATTGAAATTCCACTCCCTCAAAAAACAGACTTGGCGCGCGTTATTTATGCAAATTCCATAACCTTAACACCAGGTACAGTGAGTGTGGCGCTGACGAGAGAGAAAGTGATTGTCCATGCATTAACGAAGGAAGCAGCTGAACATTTATCCGCTGGTAGCATGGCCAAAGCCATCCCTGACAAGATCATCAATACATAATGTTTATTGCCGTCTCTTTAATGATTCTCGTTACCCTGGGGCTAATACTTGCACGCGCACTTATGGGGCCAACTATTTATGATCGCATTGCAGCAATTAATATGTTTGGCACCAAAATTGTATTACTTATCGCCAGTTTTGCTTTTTTATCCGGGCGAACAGATTTGCTGGATATTGCGCTGGTCTACGTGTTGATAAATTTTATTGCTGTGGTCGCTGTTTTGAGATTGGTTGAGCATGGGGATTTTCACTCTTCTGGGAAAGGCGATGATTATTGATGTTTTAAGCTGGATCTGTCTTCTCGGTGGAGGATTATCAGGCATTATCGGTGCTATTGGTATTCATCGATTTCCTGATTTTTATAGCCGCCAGCATGCTGCGGGAATCACCGATACCTTGTGTGCTATGTTAATTCTGCTCGGTTTAGGCTTGCAGGCCGGGATGAGCCTTGCTGCTTTTAAACTGGCGCTGATTTTCATATTTCTCTTTTTCACCAGCCCTACTGCTTCACATGTGTTGGCAAATGCAGCAATGCACGGTGGCCTGAAACCCAGACAGTGCAATGCAATTGGCGAGGGCAAATCTTGATTGACCTTGTTATCAATATAAGTTTATTAACATTCCTTGCGATTACCGCCGTCGCCATTGTCCGTATGACCAATCTGTTTGCCATTATAATGCTGTTTGGCATGTTCAGTTTGCTAACAGCGGCCTTGTTTGTTGTGATGGATGCCGTTGATGTGGCGTTTACTGAGGCGGCTGTTGGTGCTGGCATCTCGACCGTGCTGATGATAACAACACTTGCGCTAACAAAAGATCAAGATGAAAAACACCCTGGTTGCCATCGACCCTGGTTGCCGTTAGCGGTCGTCATTGTAACCGGCGCGGCATTAGTTTATGGCACTCTGGATATTCCCGCATTCGGTGATCCTGACGCTCCCGCTCAAACGCATGTTGCGCCGTACTATCTTGAAAAGTCTATTCCAGAAACAGGGGTTCCAAATGTCGTGACATCAGTGTTAGCCAGTTATCGAGGATTTGATACCCTGGGGGAAATCGTTGTTGTTTTTACGGCGGGGATTGCGGTATTACTATTGATTGGCGGTAGACATTCGACATCAAAAAATAAGAAAAACAAAAGAGAGGAAAATGACGCATAATCTTATTCTGCGAGTCATCGCAAAATTTCTGATTCCATTGATTATTGTTTTTGCACTCTATGTGCAGTTCCATGGCGATTTTGGTCCCGGTGGTGGTTTTCAGGCAGGTGTCATCCTGAGCGCGGCCATCATACTCTATACCTTGGTATTTGGACTTGATGCCGCTGAACAGATTATCCCACCAACCATTTTGCGACTCTTTGCCAGTATGGGGGTGCTCCTCTACATAGGGGTCGGGGTTATCACGATTTTCCTGGGCGGGAATTATCTTGATTACTCTGTATTGGGTAGTACACAAATTGCCGGGCAGCACCTCGGTATTTTATTGGTGGAACTCGGTGTAGGGATCAGCGTTTTTTCTGTCATGTTGATTATCTTTTTTTCTTTTGCGGGTAGAGGGAAAACATGATGGATTTTGTCCTCGGTCATTATAATTACTGGATTGCTATTTTTTTGATGATGGTTGGTTTTTACACCGTCATTAGCCGGGGTAATCTGGTTAAAAAAATTATTGGCCTGAATATTTTTCAGGTATCCGTTTTTTTACTCTACATCAGTATCAGCACCGTACAAGGAGGCGCTGCTCCTATTATTACAGAAGGTGTCGCACTCTATTCCAATCCTTTACCCCATGTATTGATCCTGACTGCAATAGTTGTTGGCGTTGCCACCACAGCGCTTGGCCTAGCACTTGTAGTTCGGATTAAAGAAGCTTACGGTACGATAGAGGAAGATGAAATTCACGAGCAAGATCATTCGTTATGATACAAGATCATTTAAGTTTATTGCTTGTTGTTGTTCCTCTTGCGGCGGCTCCAGTTGTAGCCATCTTGCCGCGTGGTCGACTCCCCTGGCTGGTGGCACTCATTGTTACTTTTATCTGCGCCGTACTCGCCAGCATGCAATTATGGGCGATTGTTCACAGTGGCGTGATCAGTTACGAACTGGGTGGCTGGTCGCCACCGTGGGGAATTGAGTATCGTATTGATGCAGTAAATGCGTTTGTCGCATTAATTGTATCCGGCGTCGCCGCTATCACCTTGCCTTATGCTCTATTGAGCGCCGAAAAAGAGATCCCCAAACATCAGCTTCCGCTATTCTATAGTGCTTTTTTACTTTGTTTTGCGGGTTTGCTGGGTATTACGCAAACGGGTGATATTTTTAATCTGTTCGTCTTTCTGGAAATTTCGTCGCTTTCATCCTATGCATTGATTAGCCTTGGGCGTAAACGCCAAGCACTAACCTCGGCGTATCAATATCTGATCATGGGAACACTGGGCGCCACTTTCTTTTTGATCGGTATAGGCTTGATCTACTCACAAACCGGCACCTTGAATATGATGGATCTGGCCGAGCGACTGCCCAAACTCTCTGCTCTTAAAACAATACATACCGGTTTTGCATTTATCCTGATAGGTATCGCACTAAAGTTAGCATTATTTCCGCTACATCTCTGGTTGCCTAACGCCTACACTTACGCGCCAACGGTGATCACCGTGTTCCTTGCTGCAACGGCGACCAAAGTCGCCGTTTATGTCATGCTGCGTATTTTGTTTACTATTTTCCCGGAC
>DAOVJZ010000256.1 GCA_030632035.1 Granulosicoccaceae bacterium
CTCAGGTCCAGTGGTGGGATATTTCATACCAGCCTGAAAAGTTGTCGGGTTCGTTTCATGGGCGTGATTTGTTTGCGCCGGTGGCGGCGATGATTGCACGTGGCGATGATGTGCCTGGTAATAAACGATCAGAAAAAAATAATAATGACTGGCCGGAAGATTTAAACGAAGTTATTTACATTGATCACTTTGGTAATGTGATGACAGGTTTGCGTGCAAGTGTGTTAACAAAAGATAAAAAAATAGAAATTAAAAATCATACATTGGGTTATGCACGAACTTTTTCCGAAGTGAAAAGTGGTGAAGCCTTTTGGTATGAAAATGCGAATGGATTGGTAGAGATTGCAGTCAATAAGGGTCGAGCAAACGAGGAATTAAAACTGGTTATTGGGGATAATTTCGACTTAATGTAACTTATTGATATTAAATAAAAAAGCCGGTCTTGAGACCGGCTTTTTTACATCTGTTAATACAGTTTTTACACCATATCTTTCAGTGCTTTCAGAGGACGAACCTTCACAACATTGCGTGCAGGTTTTGCCTTGAATGTAGTTTCTTCACCAGTGAAAGGGTTAATACCTTTGCGTGCTTTGGTAGCAGGTTTGTTTTGAACAACGATCTTCATTAGGCCAGGAACAGTAAACTGTTTTGGACCTCTGTTACCCAAATCGCGTGAGATCAGATCTGAAAGTTCAGCAAAGACGGCAGTAACGTCTTTCTTTGTCAGTTCAGTTCTTTCAGCAATTTCGGAAATGATTTGTGACTTAGTGGCTGGTTTTTTAGCGGCCATTATTTACTCCTGTATGGTTAGTTTTATTTGAGTAGCGGCTTATTTTTTTGCACCCTGCGGGTACGTTTATTAATTCTTGTAATTCTTTGTTTAACTGTCTTCAGGTGCTATTTTGAACATTGTGAACAAAAGGTCAAGTCATTTTATAGCTTATTTACAGTGTTTCCGCGATTTTTTATATTTTTGTATCTGCAGTAGTGCAGTAGTTATTTACACTAAGTGCCCGACATTAAAAACAAAAATGATAATTTGACGCTATAAAAACAGATGTTTTTGACGCTATAAATTTTTATATTTTTTTTATTTAAACCATCTGTATACAGAGTTAATCAGGCCTTAATTAGCATTTTTTAATACAGGTTTGAGGAATTGGCCGGTATAAGAGTCCTTGCATTGGGCGATTTCTTCCGGTGTGCCAGTGGCGATAATTTGTCCACCCTTGTCACCACCTTCGGGTCCAAGGTCGATGACCCAGTCGGCCGTTTTGATCACATCGAGGTTGTGTTCAATGACGACGATGGTGTTACCGTGATCACGCAAACGGTGTAACACGACCAGCAAATGTTCGATATCGTGAAAGTGCAAACCGGTTGTGGGTTCATCAAGGATGTAAAGCGTACGTCCGGTATCACGTTTGGATAGTTCGCGTGACAACTTCACACGTTGCGCTTCACCACCTGACAAGGTAGTCGCGTTTTGTCCAAGCCGGATATAGGACAGACCCACATCAATCAGGGTATCAAGTTTGCGTGCTAAGGTCGGGATGTTGCGGAAGAATTCACCTGCATCTTCTACGGTCATATCCAGCACCTCGTGGATGTTCTTGCCCTTGTAGCGGATGTCGAGTGTTTCACGGTTATAGCGTTTGCTCTTGCACACGTCGCAGGGCACGTAGATATCGGGCAGGAAGTGCATTTCCACCTTAATAACGCCATCGCCCTGACAGGCCTCACAGCGACCTCCTTTGACGTTGAAACTGAAGCGGCCGGGTGTATAGCCACGCGCACGTGCCTCCGGTGTATTGGCAAACAGCTCGCGTATGGGTGTAAACAGGCCGGTGTAGGTGGCCGGGTTAGAACGTGGTGTACGCCCAATTGGACTCTGGTCGATATCGATGACCTTATCAAACAGATCAAAGCCGATGATCTCGTCACATGGAGCGGGTTCTGTATTACTGCCATTGAGTTGTTTGGCTGCCTGTCGGTACAGGGTGTCGATGGTCAGGGTCGATTTACCTGAACCAGAGACACCGGTGACACAAATCATGAGTCCGGCTGGAATGGTGACATCGACATGTTTGAGATTGTTACCGTGTGCGCCCTTGATACGTAAGCAGTGATCATCCTGCACAGGTGTACGTGTTGTCGGTACCGGAATCGATTTGCGGCCAGACAAATATTGACCCGTCAGTGAGTTTTCGTTTGCCAGAATTTCAGCCGGTGTGCCTTCCGCGACAATTTCACCACCATGTACACCAGCACCGGGGCCGATATCGACGACATAGTCGGCTTCACGAATGGCCTCTTCATCATGTTCGACCACAATCACGGTATTGCCCAGGTCACGCAGGTTGAACAGTGTATCCAGCAAGCGTCGGTTATCACGTGGGTGCAGGCCAATAGAGGGTTCGTCCAGCACATACATGACACCGACCAGCCCGGCACCAATCTGGCTGGCTAAGCGAATACGTTGTGCCTCACCACCAGACAGGGTGTCGGCCTTGCGTTCCAGTGATAGATATTCC
>DAOVJZ010000237.1 GCA_030632035.1 Granulosicoccaceae bacterium
GGCTGTGCAGCTTGTCATGGGATGGATGCCAAAGGTATGCAATTTATGGGTTCCGCCAATCTCACCGATGCTATTTATCGATTTACACCAGGCAATGAAGAAAGTGTTAAATACACAATTCTGCACGGTGTTAACAATCCAGTCGACAAAGACAGTCGTATTGCTGTGATGCCAACGTTCAAGGATCAGTTAAGTGAAACTGAGATCAAGAAACTGGCTGTTTATGTTCACAAGCTTGGTGGCGGTCAATAATAAAAATGTGACCCGGACAACAATCCCCCTCCCAGATTAAACGTTTATCCGGGTCACTCGAATTAGGAGATAAATCATGGATGCTGTTGCTATCGGTTCCATCGTCGGAGTACTTATTACTATTATTATAACGGTTTTTCTCATCTTTAAGGTTCTCAGCTTAATAAAGAACACACATTCGGAAAATTGAGCCCCGTAGTTTATGACAGAAAAAATTACTGAGAAAAATGAAGTTGATCAAACCAGTATTGATGACTTATACAGTGAAATTGATTACTGGCATATCAATACCGGTGAACAAACCATTCACGCCAGGCGTTTACCGGGAAAATTTCGTAACATAAAATGGATGACAGCCTCAACCTGGCTGGCCTTTTTACTTGGTCCTTACTTACGCTGGGATGGTCAACAGGCAATCCTGTTTGATATTGTCGGACGTCAATTTCATATTTTTGGCATCACAATATTACCGCAAGATGTGTGGATGCTGGCATTGGTATTATTATTTTTCGCCCTATTGCTGGCCGCCGTAACATCCATCGCTGGACGGGTTTATTGTGGTTATTTTTGTTTTCAGACTGTGTGGACAGACATGTTCGTCTGGATAGAGGAAAAACTCGAAGGCTCACCCGTCAAACGCATGAAGCTTGATAAGGCTCCCTGGGATTTCTATAAAATTCGCATCAAGTTCTTCAAACATTTTATTTACATATTAATCGGCGCCTTCACTGGTGTTACCTTTACACTCTGGTTCGGGGATGCCTTCCAACTGTGGTCAGACTTTTTTACTTTACAAGCACCCATGGAAGCCTGGGTTTCTGTTGGTATATTTACCTTTTTCACTTATTTGTTTGCCGCTCATATGCGTGAACAAGTTTGTTTTTGGTTGTGTCCCTATGCACGCATACAAGGCGTAATGGTTGACCGTACGTCTGTTCTTCCCACCTACGATGTCCCACGTGGCGAACCCCGAGGTAAACTGAAAAAAGGTACAGAAGAGAGCCGGGTTAAAGGTGATTGTATCGATTGCAAACAATGTGTCGCCGTCTGCCCTACCGGCATTGATATTCGCAATGGACAACAGGAAGGCTGTATTACCTGCGCCTTATGTATTGATGCCTGTGATTCGGTTATGGACAAAATCAAAAAGCCCCAAGGATTAATTCGTTACGCTTCACTTGATGAAATGGAAGGCAAAACATCCCCTGCTATTTATAAACGCCCACGAGTCATCGTCTATTTTGGTATTTTGTTGATGGCCGCTATCGGCATTGTATATGGTTTAATGAATTTGGGATCGCTTGAACTAAAAGTTTTGCATGAGCGTCAACCGTTATTTGTATTACAAAGTGATGGCTCAATTCAAAACAAGTATGAACTAAAAGTACTAAATAAAACCGATAACGATATGAACATAAATATTGAAGCCAGTGGACTGGATGGATTGGAACTCATTAATAAAAACCAAACCATGAATGCCATTCCAAAAAGAGTCAGTGCCTTTACTATATTCATCCGGGTTCCGGCAAATAAACTTCATCAGGAACGTACGCCAGTAGATATTACAGTCAGTGATACAAACAACCCGGACATTAGGATAAACTACAAAAGTATGTTCTTCGGACCTCGTAAGTAAACGACGAATAGGAAATTATTATGAATATTTCACAATCAATTAAAAACATACGAGAAAAAACATCTCAATCCAATAATCAGGCCTTTCGAAACCCCTGGGCATTGGGAATACTCGGTATTATGGTCACTTTTGTCACGGTTAATGTAATTTTTATTGTTGTCGCTTTTGTTACCAACCCGGGTTTAGTGGTGGAAGATTATTACGAAGCAGGCCGAGCCTATGAAAAAAATGCGCTCAAGATGTTGGCCGCCACCCAGAACACAAGAAACTGGGAAACCAAACTGGATATGACCAGCGAACTATTTATTGGGCAAAAAAATGCCATACGATTTACCGCAGTTGACCAACGTGGTATGCCAGTTGACAAAGCTAAGGTTCAACTCGTCGCTTACCGTCCTTCTGACGCCGATGCCGATATAATGGCATCCATGAAAGAAATCGCCCCGGGTTTATTTGAAGCAGTAGTGGCATTTCCACTCAAAGGCATTTGGGATGTGAACATAAAGCTGCAACAGGGAAACAACAAATATGAATTGGCGAAACGTATTTCGGTAAAACAATAATTTGAGGATGCTGTACCTAAAGCCATGTCTACTACCGCTGAATCATTGATTACAGAACAAAATAATAAGGTGAAACAAGAGAAAGTTTGCTTTCATTGCGGCTTGCCCCTATCCCCCATTGCCACTTTTAAAGAAGACATCAACGGTGAGAAAAAAAGTTTTTGCTGTATTGGCTGTCGCGCCGTATGTAGCGCGATTTACGGCTCTGGTTTAGAAGGATTTTATGACCGAACGCCCGATGGCATTCAACTGGCACCTCCTCCAGAAACCAGCAAAGACCTCGCGCTTTATGATATTGATGAAGTGCAAGCGGAATTTGTTGAGTCTCTATCAATTCAACGTGAAATAAATTTACTGGTCGAAGGGATTCACTGTGCCGCTTGTGTCTGGCTGATCGAACGTTCACTGCAACCCATGCCGGGTGTGTTGGAAGCACAGGTTAA
>DAOVJZ010000186.1 GCA_030632035.1 Granulosicoccaceae bacterium
AAGAATGCCTTGACTATCAAGGAAACTCTTTACGTTCGGGCGTAAGCCTACAAGGAAGACATAACGATCTTTTGAAGCTAATGTATCGCTGATGATGTCATTCAGCGCCATGGAAGAAGTAAAGTCCACTGCAGGAACGCCAGTTAAATCAAGAACCAGTGAATCATACTCCTTGAAGTGTGCCAGGCGACGTACCATGCCTTTGGCAGCGCCAAAACTCAGTGGGCCTTCCATGTAGTACAGTAGAATACGACCTTGTGCTTCAGTGAGAATGGCTTTTTCATGATCATTTAGGGGGGATTCTTCAGTTGGGATATTAACTGCGGTCGCACTTTCCATTTGTAAATCAGACATACGTTTCATAAATATGAGAGACGCCATTATCATGCCTACACCCACTGCCACCAGGAGATCGATAAACACGGTCATGAGTAATACGACTAACATTATCGTTATCCCGGCCTTAGGCGCAGAATTAAAACGTTTAAGGTAATCCCAGTCGATAATATCGGTGCCCACTTTGACCAGGATGCCGGCTAATACGGCTTTGGGGATATTGGAAGCCAGTTCACCGCCACCTAAAACAATGACCAGCAAAATCACGGCATGTAAGGCACCGGAAATAGGGGTTAAGCCGCCAGCTTTAACATTCACAACGGTACGCATGGTTGCGCCTGCACCTGGTAATCCTCCGAATATACCCGCAATAGTATTACCGATGCCCTGACCAATTAGTTCCCGGTCGGATTTATGGTGTGTTCTCGTAATGTTATCTGCTACAAGAGAGGTTAACAGGGAGTCAATTGTCCCTAAGCCCGCAAGAGTTAGAGCTGAAAGCATCATATCCGGAAAATGCTCAAGCATGATGGTTGGTAATTGTGGAGAAGGGAAACCTGTCGGGATATTACCCAGAATCGGTGCACCACTATCTTTCATCAAAAGCATGTAGGCCAGGGTACCAATGACTAGTGCCAGCAATGGTGAAGGGAGCATTTTATTTAATTTTGGGACGAATTTCGGCACACCATAAACTATAGCAAGAGTAATTAAACCCAGTAACAGTGATGGCTGATGAATATTACTAAAGAATTCGGGCATCATTTGAACAGCTATTAATGGTTTTGCTGAAGTGGACTGGCCTAGTAAAGGGCCAATCTGAATCAGGATAATAATGACACCAATTCCACTCATAAAGCCGGACACCACCGGGTGTGGGACGAATTCTATGTATTTACCAATGCGCAGGGCACCAAATAGAATCTGTAACATGCCGCCCATCATGACAACAGTAAAGGCTAATGCGGCTCCGGTTTCCGGATCACCGGGGAATAAAGAAGTGTATTGAGTAAAAATTATCGCCATAACCACCGTCATGGGGCCAGTCGGGCCTGAAACCTGGGCGGGTGTACCGCCAAAAATAGCGGCAAAAAAACCAACAAAAATAGCACCATATATACCAGCGATGGGGCCTGCACCGGATGCTACCCCCATGGCAAGAGCAAGGGGTAGAGCAACGACTGCAGCTGTTAAACCGCCATAAATATCACCGCGTACATTATTAAAATGCAGGCCATTAATATAATTCATTCTTATTATTCCTAACTGTAGTTTTCAATTTATGTGCAAAATACCGGATAGTATAAGTTACCTGCAAATTGCGGGACTGTGAAGTTATTGCCCGATTAATTTTTTAAACGTTGAAATGAGTTGCATTTAGAAAGGCAACAGAATTTCTTTGGTATTTTGCATGACTTTAATTGCTGACTCGAGATTGATCTGATCGGTATTCTCTAATGATTGTTGCATAAGCTTCTCATACAACTCTTTTTGTTCCCAGGTTTGTTGTTGGCCATTTTCATCCTGGATATAAGCTGCCCAGGGTATAAATTTTGTTAAAGGAAATATTTGTTCAGACTGGGGTGATATATCGATATTTAAGCCTGAAATAAACAGGACTTTTTTACTTTTGTAAGCAGGATCTTGCGCAATACTTCGAAAAGTACGATCAAATTCTATTTGTGTGTTGGCTTGCGCCGCGGTTAATGCAGGGGATTCTGAACTAACTATGTATGGCATGACAGGCAGTAAATTTTTTTCAAGGTGATCGCGTCCTTCATCAGCATGCTGACTAATATTGCGTTTGAAATAAAAGAGGTCAGGTTTCAGGTCTTGCTGAATAGCTTGCAGAGAATCTGCATTCCAATCAAAGTCATTTAAGCTGTCCACTAATTTTTTTGAGGCAATAAAAACTTTTGCCGTACTTGTCGATGATTCGGGTAATGGTGGCATGCCACGATTATCAACATCAACAAAATGATCCAGTTTTAGAAATAACCCTTGTTCGCGTTCCAGATGGAGTAAATGATTATCTATGATAACCAGATGTTTACCCTTTTCGTATTTTAAAAAAATATTATTTTGCGCAAATTTATATTCGTTTAAATACCATTCTAATGCGTTACAAATTTTGCCGCAGTTGGAAGTCGCATTTTGTTGCGACGTTTGTAATCGCCGGTACATACCAAATTGTTTTGAATTAGGATCGTAACCAACATGGCTTGCCTGAATTATAAAAAGATCTTTTCCGTGCTGGGCGTGTGGGCCATGACGATCAGTGGCAACGATGCCGCCCACGAGTCCATGATTAAATGGAAAAGTACCAAAATGTTTTGCTAAAAGAATAATGGGGTAACCCTGGCTTTCATCAGAACAAAAAGCACGAGAGGGCATAATTTTGCCTGACTCAAAGTTAAGTGAACGGCAAAGGTTATAGACACGTGGGGCGAAATGGCTATATCGCATAGAGACAGCGGCCATGTTGAAAGTACCAAGCAGGCTTGAGAGCGACCCTAGGCTTTGATCTGTATTTGGCATTCCACTTTGTCCTTCTTATTTTTTCCTTGTTAAAGCGCAGCTCCAAAGATATCCAGTAATAGATAAGCGACAAGCACTATCGAAATCCAGAACACCATACTGCCCGTTGGCCAGCTTTCAGAGAGATGATATTTAGCTATTGACGATCGTGAAAAGGTTTTGCGAACACCTTGCATCGATGTAATAGCTGTTGTCATCATAGACTCCTTTGCACGCTGTAGAACTGTTTTTCCACGTTGCGCGCTCGCTGGTAACAACTTGCGATAAAACCATTCTACATCTAAATTGGTTGAATGTAACTCGGGCGGGTAGAGGCCTTTTTTGTTTAACCAGACAAATGCCAGTGCAGAGAAGAACAGGAGCTGCAATTGAACAAGAACGTGTGTTGTATCGTATGGCCAATAGTCAACTTCCCACGGTAGCAGTGCATATAAGTATTGCGGTTGGGTGCCAACCAAAATACATAACAAGGCGGCAATGGTCATGGCGACTAACATGTTGGTTGGCGCTTCCTTGGTGCGAATACCGGAGTCATGGGCAAAAAAGGCAAAATAGGGAATCTTGATACCGGCGTGGTGGAAGACACCGGCAGAAGCAAACAACATGAGTAGCCATAAGTAACCATAGTTTTCACTCATTAGAGCGACCATGATCATGGACTTGCTGACGAAACCACTGAAAAGAGGGAAAGCTGAAATAGATAATGCACCAACAATACATAACACGGTGGTTTTTGGCATCGACTTGTAGAGTCCACCGAGGTCAGAGCCATTAATAGTACCTGCTCGATATAACACTGCTCCCATACTCATAAAGAGCAAACCTTTAAAAATCACATCACTAAAGGCATGAGCAACTGCGCCGTTCAAGGCTAAGGCGGTGCCAATCCCGATACCGGTGACCATAAATCCGATTTGATTGATTAAGCTGTAGGCGAGAACTTTGCGCAGATCATTTTCAATCACAGCGTAAAAAATAGGAAAGCAGGCC
>DAOVJZ010000130.1 GCA_030632035.1 Granulosicoccaceae bacterium
CCGATATCAAGCCTGAGACTGAAGAGGTCGAACTCAAGCAGGCACTGGGACGTGTTTTGGCTGAAGCCCAAACTTCACCTGTATTTGTTCCACCGGCAGATAATAGTGCAATGGATGGTTATGCAGTCAACACCAAAGATTTCACTCCTGGAGAGAATACTCGTTTACCCGTATCCCAACGTATTCCGGCAGGTACGATGGGTAAGCCACTGGTTGCAGGTACGGCAGCACGTATTTTTACTGGCGCACCGGTGCCTGAAGATGCCGATGCCATCGTTATGCAGGAACACACAGATAAAGACGGTGATTGTGTCATCGTAAAATCCACACCGGAAGCAGGCGACCATGTACGTCGGCGTGGTGAGGACATTAGCAGTGGTGATGAAGTCCTGACAGCAGGACTAAAGTTACGTCCGCAGGAGCTAGGACTGGCGGCCTCAGTGGGTATTGCCCGGTTGCCGGTCTATCGCAAACTCAAAATTGCGATCTTCTCAACCGGAGATGAACTGGTGACACCCGGACAGCCTTTAAAAGATGGACAGATATATAATTCCAACCTTTATACCATTGCAGGGATGGTGCAGGCACTAAACTGCGATATTGTTGATTTAGGCACAGTGTCTGATGATATGGAATCTACGAAAAAGGTACTAAAAGAAGCTGAAGCCAGTGCAGATATTATTGTCACCAGTGGCGGTGTCTCTGTTGGGGAAGAGGATTATGTGAAAGCGGCGATTGAAGAGCTGGGTAGTCTCGACATGTGGCGTGTTGCCATGAAACCAGGTAAGCCATTGGCATTTGGCCGCATTGGTAATACCCCCTTTATTGGCTTGCCGGGTAATCCGGTTTCTGTCTTTGTTACTTTCTGTTTGTTTGCCAGACCTTACATTTTGAAATGTCAGGGTATGGAAAATGTATTGCCTAACAAAATCCCGGTGGTAGCTGATTTTGACTGGCTTAAGCCGGGGCCACGACGTGAGTTCTTGCGGGCCCATGTTGAAATGGACAATACCGGCAATGCCAAGGCCTCAATTTATCCTCACCAGGGTTCAGGTGTACTGTCGTCAGCAGTCTGGTCCAATGGGTTGGTAGAAATCAGTAATGAACACCCCATCAAGTCTGGTGATATGGTGGACTTCATTCCCTTCTCAGAAATCTTTGCGTGAGCGACCGCGCCAGTAAACAAATTACCGGAATCATCTTGTCAGGCGGGCGAGGGAGCCGTATGGGTGGTGTCGACAAGGGTCTTGTTGAGCTGGAAGGAAAACCATTCATCAAGCACGCAATCGAACACCTGAAACCACAGGTCGACAACATCATTATTAGTGCCAATCGGGAAGTCGAACATTACGAGAGGTTCGGCTATCCTGTTATCAGAGATACACAAGATGATTACTCAGGGCCGTTATCCGGCATTGCGAGCGCTCTGTTTCATGCGCGTACGCCACTTGCCATGATCGTACCTTGTGACATGCCTTATTTGCCATTTGATCTGGTTGAACGTATGCATAAAAAACTGGAACAGGAAAATGCTGAAGTGTGTCTGGCCGATGATGGAGAGCATCTCCACCCGGTTGTCTGTCTCATTAAGACCGAATTACTGGAACAACTTGTCAGTGATGTCGAAGCAGGACAGCATAAAACAAGGTTATGGCTAACTGAAAGAAATCATGTCATTGAGGATTTTTCAGATTGTGCAGAGGCTTTTGTGAATATTAATACGCGTGAAGACTTACTCAAATAATTTGAATGGGCTAACAGGAGGGTGATATGGGATTAATACGGGAAATTATTGGCCCTAAATCAAAATATGAAAAGGATATTCCTTACACTTATGAAGCAAGGGTGAATATTATAGAGGGAGAAGAAGACTGCAAATCCTTTTTAGCGGACACAATATGTGCGTTAGTGGAACATCTGGATAAAAACGTTATTACACCTGAAGAAGTCAAAATCTATGAGATATACCAGCAAGAGGAAAAGGAACTGGGAATTGAGTTTTGTATTTCAAAAGAAAGAAAATGGCTTTCTCGTTCGGAGTTGTGTGAGTCATTCAAGAAACATTATCCTGGCCATATAGATGAAAGCGGGTGTACATTTGAAGATAGGGAAAGGGATATAACAGGACCATAAAGAAGATTACCATCCATGGGACGCAACTCCTTCTGCGCCATTAAACTTCCTTTTTTCAAAACCAGATAATCTAGCCTACAAAAGTCTCTAGTAAAAACCATGTCAGACTTCCCGTTGCATCGTACGAGCCATGGTTGTACTAAGATAAATGACAGCTAACCGTATGAACACAAAGAATATCTTAAAGAGTCATCAGAAATTTCTGATAAAAAATCGAGGGGAATATCTGGAATTCAGTCAATCATTGACTGGAAGAATGATTATTTGATTTTTTCAGGGTCAAATGTACGTTTCAGAGCATCAGGCAACGTATCGGGTTGTGTGTCTGTAGCAGGTAGCTTGGTTGCTACTGAGGGTGTCATGAATGATTTTGTACTCAATTCCGGCGCTGGTTTACCTAGATAAAAGCCTTGTACAAAATCAATGCCATATTGCTTTAACAGTTCCATGGTTTCAACATCTTCTACGTACTCAGCAACCGTTTTCTTGCCTAGACTGTGAGCTACAGCAATCATGGATTTTACCAGGATCTGGTCAACCGGATCATTTCTGAGATTGGAGATAAAGGTACCATCCAGTTTCAGATAATCAACCGGGAAGTTCTTCAGATAGTTGAATGAATTAAAGCCAGCCCCGAAGTCATCGAGTGCAAAACGACAACCCAGTGCACGCAGTCTTGCTACCATTTCGCGTGTTTGTGCGTAATTGGCAATAGCTGCTGTTTCTGTAATTTCAAATGTCAGGCGGTTTGCCGGTACCCAGGTCATCTCCAGTTTTTGTTGAATCAATGATAACAATGATTGATCCTGGAAGGCATGACCTGAAAGGTTAATATTTAACGATATTTGTGAATATTCACCAGAAAGAGAACCCAGAAAATCAATTGCATGTTCTACCACCCACAGATCAATATGGTGAATGAGTCCCATGCGTTCTGCTGCGGGAATAAATTCTTCAGGTGAAAGGATTTCATCATTTTCACCTTTCATGCGAATCAGTGCTTCATAGTGTGTAGCCTTACCATCAGAGGTTCTGACAACCGGTTGAAACATCAGGAAGAAGCGATCATTCATCAGAGCATCCCGAATCATCGGAACCCAATGAACATCGTTACGTAATCTGTGTAATTCAGTATCGTCGTGATTGTATTTATGAACAATATTACGGCCGTGACTTTTGGCGATATGGCAAGCCTGATCTGCCTGAGCCAGATACTCGCTGGCAGTGGAGGTGTGTTCACCTTCAATAATAGTCACACCGACGCAAGTACAAAGATGATAAGTACGAACATTGCTCTCAAAACGGAATTCATCCAGTGTCTTGCGTAGTTGTTCTGCTTTTTCTATCGCTTTTTCTTCAGTTGTGTTTTCTATCAGGATGGCAAACTCATCAGAGCCAATACGTGCCAGCAGATCACCGGATTTCACATTTTGTCTAAGAATATTGGACACACTGACCAGCATGCGGTCACCACAATCATGACCTTCAGTATCATTAACGACTTTGAACTGATCCAGATCGAGATAGAGCAGGGCGGCAGTGCGTTTAAAGTTACGAGCCCGTAATACAGCCAGTTCCATCGCTTGTTCCAGACGGCGGCGGTTGGAAAGACCGGTTAGATCATCATGTCCGACAAGGTATTGTAAACGGGCTTCCATGATTTTTCTTTCCGCCAGCTCATTACCCATGTCTTCTTCATGCCGGCGGCGCTGATCACGTTCTTTCTTAAGTGTTAGTGCGAGCGTTACACGAGGAATCAAATCCATTGCACGAATGGGTTTGAACACCACATCTGAAGCACCGGCTTCATAGGCTTGTCTTGCTGTGGATTCCTGCCACCAACCATCACTATCTGCTGTGATAATGACAGGAATATCTTCCCATTCGGTATGGTTTTTTAGCGAGTGGCAAAACTCATTAATATTTGATTCTTTAAGTTGCGCAGGGATTAGCACCAAATCAATGTCACATGATTCATTGCTCAGGTTAGTGCGCAATGTTGTTATAGCTTCTTCAGATGATTTGGCAGTGACTATATTGGTAAAGCCACCTTCTTCAAGAATGGAGCGCAGATGAACGATTTGTGGCAGGTTATTTTCAACCACAAGGATACACATGCTACGCAGTGTATCGATATCAGTCATATTGTCATTATTATTATTCACGTAGTTTCAAGCACTTTTGCTCAGACCTGCAACTGGGGGTCTGTTGTTATCGTTATTGTTATCTGGAAGCTTGAATAAAAAAATTCCAGTTAATTTATAAGCAGTTTAAGCCACTTCTTAAAGTAGTGTCAAATGTTTTCTTTATAACTTGTTGTAAAGATTAGAGAACTCTAAAATACAGAAGGACATGTATTACAAACATCTTGTATCTTATTAATTTATAGAAGAAAAATATTATTTTGCAACAAAATCTTCAGGAATTTTACCCGTTACGATGTAGGCAAAAGCGATGATTTCGGCGATGGCTACGTACAGTGCGCGCGGAATTTCTTCTCCCAGCTCGAGTTTGGCGAGCAAATTCACCAGATCTGGATCCTCATGCAGTGGGATACCGTGCTCACGCGCAATTTCCAGAATACGTTCAGCCAGCAGACCTTCACCCTTGGCAGTGACACGCGGGGCATCCTTGCCATCGTATTTCAGCGAGACGGCGCGTGGGTCAGATTTCTTGTGTTCGTAATCTGTCATGCCGTCGTACTCAATAAAACACGAGAAGTTGTTTGTTGTGGGTTGGCGGGAGGAACGCCGAAATTACACTGAAGATTACCAACATTGAGACCTGCTTGCCCCAGATTGCTACGCAAGGTGTCCATGTGCTGATTAAATAATGCGACAGTGGGTTGGTGTTCGGCCCAGAACGTGGTGCTTACGGTTTGTCCGTATACAGTCACACGCACCCGAATCGGTCCCAATTTTTCCAGATCAAGCAACAGAGTGGCTGACCACTGGTCAGGCTTGTCCGGATCGTTACTTTCATTTTCTGAATCTCGTTGTATGCGTAGTTCGATAATTTCAGTTTGCTCACCATGTCGTATGGGAAGTTCAAGTGACAG
>DAOVJZ010000102.1 GCA_030632035.1 Granulosicoccaceae bacterium
ATTATATAAAAACAGCCTGTTTTGGGTATTTCACCTATATATAAGGTAAGGAGGAGCCTCAGGTGAACGAATAGTGGTGTTGGTCTGTTACGGCGGCATCGAGCGGGATGTCCCAATCGTGGGATGACAGGGGAGAGGCAGATTTCTGGAATTCATGCGCCACACCAAACAGGCGGGGTTTTTTCCAGGTTTGTCGTCTGGTCAGATAGGCCAGGGTACGGTCATAATAACCCCCACCCATACCAAGGCGATTCCCGGATTTATCGAAAACGACCAAGGGCAATAAAAGCAAATCCAGTGACCAGGCATGGATAAGTCGATGGCTGGGTACGTCCGGTTCCGGGATCATAAACCGGTTACAGGTGAGTTTGTCACCGGGCTGATAGCGAGCAAACCACAGACGCTTGTCTGAATTTCCGCGTAGTACGGGCAGGAAACAATGCTTGCCTCGTTTCCATGCGGTTTCTATTACATCATCCAGATGTATTTCTCCATCGTTGGCCAGATAGAAAGCGATATGCTGGCTACGTTGGAAAACAGGCAGGCGGCACAGGTTTTGCGCCAGTTGTCGCGCGGCTTTTTGTTGTTCCGGGATGGATAGCTGTTGTCGATGGGTACGGATTTGTTTACGCAGGGTAGTACGTGAAGTCATGTCTCGGCCCAATCAGTATTAGTAGGTATCCCCCGCCTGTGCCGTAATAAATCATCGTCCTTGAACCAAAGGTTCAGGTGGGAACATGGACGATACCTCAGGCTTTCCGGCTAGCGGACATGCACATGACACCGTCAGGCAGTTCCCTGGACATTCGTATGGCTCAAGAAATATTCCGATCTATCCTCGAACACCGCAGGGGATAACTCTATTTTAGCTGGAAAGTTCCATTTGATGGTAGCTGCCCAGAGCACTTTCTACCTTGGTCTGGAGCATCTGGATGCGATTGCTGATGCCTGTGTTCATATCACTGCGGCCAGATTGCTGTTTTATCATCTGGTGGGCAATATTAAGGCCAGTCATAACCGCAATTCTTTCAGCACCTATGACTTTGCCACTCTGGCGTAATTCTTTCATTTGCTGGTTCAGCATTTGTGCGGCGGCCAATAAAGCCTTTTCTTCGTCAGGGGGACAGGAAATGACATATTCCTTATCGAGGATATTAATGGTGACTGGAGTTACATCTTTGCTCACGCTTGCTCCTCAAGTGCCTTGAGACGTGTGATCATGGTCTCGACACGGGTTCTGGCCATTTCGGTTTTCTTGAGTAGATTGTCGCGATCTGAACGCAAGGAACCATTCTCTGATTTGAGAGTGCCGCAAGCACCGATCAGGTCATCGATTTGACCTTCGAGTTTCTTCATATCAACATCAGCTACATTTTTATTTTCGGCTTTGGTCATCATGGGGTCAATATAAAACGGCATACTTTCCGGGTCAATGGATAAATTCATTTTTGTTGAAATATGCCATACTTTTTTGTGTGTGCTATGTTATTGAATTTATTCCATCCCCTGATTGGTTATACTGTTCATTCAATAGGTTGCGAAAGGCACATGCTTCAAGAGTGATTAAAGGATTACGATGAGTTTACAAAAAATCAATCAGTTAAATGAACAAATGAATCGTATACAGGCACCCATGGATATTTATGAGGCGCATGGTTGTTTGTGTGGTTTGTTGTCTGCAAGTAGTGATATCGACAAGCATGACTGGTTTTCACATGTGCTTGATGGGCTTGATCTAAATAATTTATCGGTGCAGGAAGTCAGTGATCAACTGGCACAGTTATTTGATCAAACAGTTAAGGGGCTTGATGATGCAATGTTAGGTTTTCAATTACTGTTACCTGATGAGGATGAGGCTCTGGAAGATCGAACGCCGGCACTGGCCGATTGGTGTCAGGGTTTTTTATTTGGGCTGGGCGCAGGGGGCTTCAAAAATCAGGAAGCCTTGTCTGAAGAGGTACAGGAAATCCTCAAGGATATCAGTGAAATTTCCAGAATAATGCATGGTGGGGAAGATGATGATGAGAGCGAAGAAGCCTTTATGGAACTCGTCGAATATATCCGCATAGGTGTATTATTGATCTATGGAGAGCTGGGTTCATTACCGGATGGCGATGGGCCGACACTGCATTAAAACAGGGTTATGAATATAAACGAATTTGCCAAGCGTCGTCGTCGCCTCATGCGCATGATGGGACAGGACAGTATTGCTGTTTTGCCGACAGCATCTGTGCGAATTCGTAATCGTGATGTTGAGTATCCTTATCGTCCTGACAGTGACTTTTATTACCTGACCGGATTCAATGAACCGGAAGCTGTGATGGTGCTCGCACCCGGACGGGAACATGGCGAATATATATTATTTTGTCGTGAAAATGATCCGGAGCAGGAAACCTGGCATGGAAGACGTGTCGGGCAAGAAGGGGCTTGTGAAATCTTTGAGGCCGATGATTCTTTTCCTATCAGTGATATCGATGACATCCTGCCGGGGTTGCTCGAAGATCGTGAGCGTGTGTTTTACACCATCGGTTGTGAACCGGAATTTGATCAAAAAGTGACAGGCTGGATAAACCAGTTACGCAAAAAATCCCATGCTGGTGTACACACCCCCGCTGAGTTTGTTGCACTTGATCATCTGTTGCATGACATGCGCTTGTACAAGAGCCGTTCCGAGGTCAGTGCAATTCGTAAAGCAGTAAAAATTTCTATCAAGGCACACAAACGTGCCATGCAAAAATGCCGTCCGGAAATGACTGAAGATCAGATAGAAGCCGAACTCCTGTATGAGTTTATGCGTAATGGTGCCAAGTCACCGGCTTACCCCCCCATTGTGGCAGCAGGTGAGAATGGTTGTATTTTGCATTACACCGAAAATTCAGATGTGATGAAAAGCAAAGAATTGTTATTGATTGATGCGGGTGCTGAATATGATAGTTATGCCGCTGATATTACGCGTACCTTTCCGGTAAACGGAAAATTTACCCGCGCACAAAAGGATGTGTATGAAATAGTACTCGCGGCACAGGAAGCGGCGATTGAAAAAGTACAACCTGGCAATCATTGGAACGATCCCCATGAAGCGGCTGTGCGCGTCATTACCCAGGGGCTGATCGATTTGGGTTTACTCAAAGGTCGGTTGTCTACCTTGCTTAAGAAACACGCCTACAAAAAATTCTATATGCATCGCACTGGCCACTGGCTTGGCATGGATGTGCACGATGTCGGTGACTACAAGGTGGGGGATGAGTGGCGTATTCTCGAACCCGGTATGGTCATGACCGTCGAGCCAGGGATCTATATTCCTGCTCATACCGACAAGGTCGCACGCAAATGGTGGGATATCGGTATTCGTATCGAGGATGATGTGCTGGTCACACGCGATGGTAATGAGGTATTGACTGAAGCCCTGCCCCGATCAGTGGCTGAAATTGAAGAATTAATGGCCGGTTGACCACAATTTAAGCGATAATAGCCCTCTCAATTAGCAGTTTCCCTGTTCAGGTGTAATGACTAACCAGACCCAAAATGATTTTGATGTGTTGATTGTTGGTGGCGGCATGGTGGGTGCCAGTCTGGCGATTGCCTTGCGTGATCAACCCCTGCGCATCGGTATGATTGAAGCTGTGGCCTGGCAAGTGGAAGACCAGCCGGGTTATGACGATCGTACTATTGCACTGGCATGGGGCAGTCGCCGTATTTTTGAAAGCATGGGGGTGTGGCAGGCCATGACACCGGATGCAACTGCAATCAAAACCATTCACGTTTCTGATCAGGGTCACTTTGGTTTTACCCGACTTGATGCCCGTCAGCAACAAGTTGAGGCATTGGGCTATGTGATCACCGCCCGTTCTATTGGTAAGGTGTTGACTCAACAGTTGGCCAAACAAGCCAACGTCACGTTAATCTCTCCGGCAACAGTAACAAATATTGATTTCAGCAATACCTGTACAACAGTAACAGTTGATCAGGAAGGGCAATCGAGACAATACACATCCAGTTTGTTAGTCGGTGCCGATGGTGTGCAATCAACGGTGCGTGAGCTGTTGTCGATTGAAACCACTATTAATGATTATGGCCAAACTGCGATTATTGCCAACCTGACAACGGAAAAGGCGCACAACCATATTGCGTTTGAACGTTTTACCAGAACCGGTCCAATGGCATTGTTGCCACTGGATAAAAATCGTTGTGCGTTGGTGTGGACGGTAGAAACTTCACAAGTTGATGAAGTCATGTCACTGGATGATGATGCTTTTTTGCAGGCAGTACAAAAACGTTTTGGTTATCGGCTGGGTAAATTACTTAAAGTTGGAAAACGTGATGCCTATCCATTGTGTCTTGTGCGCGCGCAGGAACAGGTACGTGAACGTCTGGCCCTGGTTGGTAATGCGGCACACACACTACATCCAGTTGGAGGACAGGGTTTCAATTTAGGATTGCGTGATGTTGCAACACTGGCACAAGTCATTGTTGAAGCGATGCAAATGGAAAAGGACATTGGTCATTTACCCATACTGAATCATTATGCCGATTGGCGTATGAATGATCATGATCGTGTAATCAATTTTACTGACAATCTAGTAAAACTTTTTTCCAATGATTCTTTGCTATTAAGTTTTGCACGCAATATCGGCTTGTTGGCCGCTGATGTGTTACCTCCGGTCAAAAAGGCCTTGTTACGTCGTACTATGGGGATTCATGGGTATTTGCCGCGTCTGGCGCGTGGATTGTCGTTACAGGGAAATTGGCATGGAACATAAACAGGACATCGTCATTATTGGTGCCGGTATGGTGGGTGCAGCACTGGCATGTGCAGTTGCCCCCAGTGGTTTAAAGATCACGTTAGTTGATACACGTCCTCCACCACAAATCTCGGATACTGAATTTGATTTACGTGTCAGTGCGATTACGCGCGCATCACAAAATATTTTTTCAGCGCTGGATGCATGGGACTTCATGGAACAGAAACGTGTCAGTCCGTTTTATGAAATGCGGGTGTGGGACAGTCAGGGCAATGGTCATATCCATTTTAATGTAGCCGAGATCGGTGAAGATACATTGGGCTGGATTGTCGAAAACAGTATTATTCAAAACGCGTTACTGGATCGTGTATCACATTTTGAAAATGTGGAATTGATTTATCCTGAGCGCATTACTGATTTTGTTGTAAATGATGATGTTGTTTCAATTGAACTGGCCAGCGGCAAAAAATTACAAAGTAATTTGTTAATCGGTGCCGATGGGGCTGATTCTACAGTGCGTAAACTGGCAGGCATCTCGACACGCGGCTGGTCTTATGATCAACAGGGACTGGTTTGTACCGTGCGTACATCGGGATATCATAATGAAATGGTACAACAGGTATTTTTGCCAACGGGTCCATTGGCCTTTTTACCAATTGGTGATCACACTTGTTCTATTGTCTGGTCACTCAGTGGTGACAGCGCTGAACGGCTTAGCTCACTGGACGATGAAGAGTTTCTTAAGGAACTGCAATCGGCGTTTGGTGATTCACTCGGTACCATGTTGGAAGTGGGGCCACGTGCCGTGTTCCCGTTACGTTTGCAACATAGCATGGAGTATGTTCAACCACGTGTCGCATTAGTTGGTGATGCGGCCCATGCCATTCACCCGCTCGCCGGGCAGGGTGTGAATCTCGGTTTGGCCGATGCGGCCTCACTGGCGGATGTGCTGCTGGATGCACTGGATCAAAAACGTGACATCGGTGCGATACAGGTGTTGCGTAAATTTGAACGCTGGCGCAAGGGTGACAATCTCACCATGATGGCGACCATGGACGGATTCAAGCGTCTGTTTGGTAGCCAGTTGGCACCGGTTACCGGCCTGCGAAATCTTGGACTAAGCCTGGCCAATAATCTGACACCACTGAAGAATATGATCATGCGTCGAGCTATGGGTCTGGAGGGTGATCTGGCTAAGCTGGCTCGTCCTCGCTATTAAAATCTCGAAGTGATGTTAGACCCCGTGATTTCAGAAAGA
>DAOVJZ010000137.1 GCA_030632035.1 Granulosicoccaceae bacterium
ACGTCCAAAGGGAAAAAGTATCCGTATTCCGGCGGCGGGGAATAAAGTCAGTATCGAAGCCGATGAACAAACCAACGCACTTGTAATCACAGCACCACCTGACATTATGCGTTCACTACAAGCAGTGATTAAAAAACTGGATATACGTCGTGCTCAGGTTTTGGTTGAAGCGATTATTGCTGAAGTCTCATCTACAAAAGGGGCTGAACTCGGAATTCAATGGTCATCAAGCCCGAGTACAGCTGGTTCAAATACAACTGTTGGTGGTACAGCTTTTTCTACCGGCAGCAATGTTGGTGCAATAAATAGCTTCAATATTTCATCCCTGCCACTGGGCCTGAGTATTGGTCAATTTAGCAGTGGTACCATACGTGGTTTGTTACGAGCACTGGCTTCAGATACAACAACCAATGTGCTTTCAACACCAAACCTTGTCACGCTGGATAATGAAGAAGCAGAAATAATTGTTGGTGAAAACGTACCCTTTATAACAGGTCAGTTCACCAATAACACGACAACACCCGATAATCCGTTCCAGACGATTGAACGCCATGATGTCGGCATCGTTTTAAAAGTGAAACCACAAATCAATGAAGGTGATGCCGTCAAGCTGGATATTGAGCAGGAAGTTTCAAGCGTTCAGACCGGCACTTCTGGTACTTCCCTGACAACGAATAAACGTTCTATCAAGACCACTGTCTTAGTAGACAATAAACAAATTATCGTGCTGGGTGGATTAATTAAAGATGATTTACAGGAAACTGAACAAAAGGTACCTCTATTGGGTGATATTCCGCTACTGGGTATGTTGTTCCGTAATACCAAAACTGATCTGGTTAAAACCAACCTGATGGTTTTCATGCGACCAGAAATTCTGCGTGATGGACAGGACACATTCATCCAGACCAACAGTAAATATAAATTCATGCGTGAACTGCAACAAGAACGCAGGAAAGAAGGAGTTAGTCTGATGTATGACAACGTTGCTCCTATCTTACCCAGGATGGAAATGAAGTTACCACTGCCCTATCAACAAACAGATGAGGATATCAATTCAATCAAGGGCGTTATAAATAACACCGCAGAGCCTGCCCCGCGAAGCGCTGTGGGTACTGAAGAGTAGCGTGGTGGAAAACCCTGTTCCGCAACAATCTATGCAATTGCCTTTCAGTTTCGCCAAACGTCATGGTGTATTGATTAAACACGTTGATTCAACCCGGGCAATAATCGTCTATCGTCCCGGTATTAGCACTGACATCCTTTCTGAAGTACGACGTTTTCTTTCTGTCCCCATGCAACTGGAAGCTGTCTCACCCGAACAGTTTGATGAATTGTTGTCCCGAACTTATGAACAACAATCCAGTGAGGCCATGCAGATGATGGAAGATCTGGGTGATGAACTCGATCTGGCCCATGTTGCACAACAATTATCCGAGCCGGAAGACCTGTTAGAAAGCCAGGACGATGCGCCTATTATTCGTTTAATCAATGCCCTGCTAACAGAAGCGGCAAAAGAAAATGCCTCTGATATTCATATTGAACCTTATGAAAATCGTCTTGCTGTCCGTTTCCGTATTGATGGTGTGTTGAAAGATATAATCCAGCCAGACCGCAAACTTGCGCCTTTGCTGGTTTCGCGTATCAAGGTGATGGCCAAACTGGATATTGCAGAAAAACGTTTACCACAGGATGGACGTATTTCATTACGTGTTGCCGGTCGTCCTGTTGATGTGCGTGTTTCCACCATCCCTTCCGGTCATGGGGAACGGGTTGTCTTGCGTTTGCTTGATAAACAGGCTGGTCGTCTGGATCTGGAACATCTGGGCATGGCCAAAGCAAACATGGAACAGATTAATAATCTGATCAGCAAGCCTCATGGCATTATTCTGGTAACAGGCCCTACCGGCTCAGGTAAAACAACAACCCTGTATGCGGCCCTTTCACGACTTAACAGTCGTCAACGTAATATCCTGACTATTGAAGATCCGATCGAATATTATCTGGATGGTATCGGACAAACACAGGTTAATACCAAAGTAGACATGAGTTTTGCACGCGGTCTGCGCGCTATTTTGCGTCAGGATCCGGACATTGTAATGGTCGGTGAAATTCGTGATCTGGAAACAGCTGAAATCGCTGTGCAAGCCAGTTTGACTGGTCATCTTGTACTTTCAACATTACACACTAACACTGCTGTCGGTGCCGCAACCCGTTTGCGTGACATGGGCGTTGAACCCTTTTTATTATCTTCCAGTTTAATTGGTGTGTTGGCACAACGTCTTGTACGTCTACTTTGCCCACACTGCAAAAAACCACATGAGCTAACAGAAAGTGAAGCCCGCATGATGGATTTGGCTCCAGACAATAGCCAACAAATCTTTGGTCCTGCTGGTTGCAGTGAGTGCAATCACACAGGTTATGCAGGTCGTGCCGGTATTTTTGAATTAATTCTGATCGATGACATTATGCGTACCATGGTTCATGATGGTGCTGGTGAACATGAGTTGGAAAAACATGCACGCACATTAACACCGAGCATTAGAGAAGATGGGCGGAGACGTATACTTGCTGGTGATACATCAATTGAAGAAGTCCTGCGTGTCACACGAGAAGACTAGAACCCGGTAACACGTTGCATATTAAAAAATTAAAAAGTTGTAAGGTTAAGAATTGTGCCTGCATATAATTATCAAGCCCTCGATAAAAATGGCCGTGAACTTAATGGTGTCATGGAAGGTGACAGTGCACGCCTGTTGCGTCAGCAATTGCGCGACAAGGGCTGGACACCCCTTGAAGTTGTTGAAGTAGTACAAAGCAACAAATCCGGTAAAAAATTCAATCTTCAATTACGAAACAAGATAAAGGCATCAGAACTGGCACTAATCACGCGTCAACTGGCAACACTGGTACGTTCTGGTCTGCCATTGGAAGAAGCCCTGCATACGGTCTCACGTCAAAGCACCAAGGCCAATCTTAAAAGCATGATATTTGCCGTACGTTCCCGCGTACTGGAAGGTCATTCACTGGCGCAAGGTTTAAATGATTTCCCCGCTGCCTTTCCTGATCTCTATCGTGCCACTGTCGCGGCAGGTGAACAGTCTGGTCATCTTGATACTGTGCTGGAACGTTTGGCAGATTACACGGAAGCCAGACAACAACTACAACAAAAAATTTCGCAGGCAATGATTTATCCAATCCTGTTAACTTTTGTTTCTATGATGGTGATCATTTTCCTGCTTACATTTGTAATGCCGCAAATCACACAAGTATTTGCTAACACAGGACAAAAACTACCTGGGCTAACCATCGCCATGATTGCGACCAGTGAATTTTTACAAAGCTATGGCGTGTTTTTGTTAGTTGGTGTCATCATTGCCTATATGAGTATACGTGTATCTCTACGTAATGAATCCACCAAACAGCGCTACCACGGCATGTTACTTAAACTCCCTTTAATAAAAAGTCTGGTACAAGGACTCAATACAGCACGCTTTGCTCGTACCTTCAGTATCCTGATGGGAAGTGGTGTGCCAATTGTCGAAGCCTTACGTATTTCGGCACAAGTTATATCCAACCTGCCTATGCGTAATGCGGTAACTGAGGTCTCTCACCGTGTGCGTGAAGGGGCCAGTTTGCACAAGTCGCTACATGAAAGTGGTTATTTCCCGCCGATGACAACCCAGCTTATCGCCAGTGGTGAAACCGGTGGCGATCTCGATACCATGCTGGAACGGGCTGCCCAGAGTCAGGAACGAGAAGTCGAATCCCTGATATCCAGCCTGATGGCCATATTTGAGCCTGTTTTATTACTGGTCATGGGACTGATCGTGCTGGTGATTGTGATGGCCACCCTGCTCCCTATTCTCGAATTGAATCAGCTTATCGGTTAAGGCTCCTGTATAATAGAATTTATGAGTAGTTATTCGAACAACACGGCATCACTGGAACGAGTAATTGAGGTCTTTCAGCAACCGCGAATTGCTCGTGTCATTTCATCTGTACTGGTGCTGGTATTCGCCTCAGCCGGTTTTGTGATCGCCAATGATCTGAAAAAGACATTCTGGGATAAACAAGCCGACTTGCCATCCTCCTCTGCAGAAACAGATACTCAAAAACCGGCAACAAAAACATATTCTGCACGCAACATTAACCAATGGCATTTGTTTGGTCAGGCACAGCAACAACAATCCAGAACAGCACCCGTCCCTATCACAGCACCGGAAACACGACTCAACCTGAAACTCAATGGCATTATTGCCTCTGATGGTAAAAACACAGCTGGTGCCATTATTGAGAAGAGTGCTGGCAAGCAAGAATATTTTTCCATTGGTGATAGCATTAGTAATGGCGTATCACTGAAAGAAGTATATAAGGACCGTGTTATCTTAAGCAGGAACAATAGGCTTGAAACATTAAGCTTGCCCAAAACCAGCATCAATACCAATCTCGGAACTTCAAAAACAAATCCAGCAAAAAACACTCGTCCAACCAATATTAAAACAAATAATACAACCCCGACATCATTGCCCAAACCCTCCGCGGGGCGTGGTGCAAAAGACACCAAGAAATTACTGGAAAAATATCGGGAAATGGTTTTGCAACGCCAACAACGTTTAAAGAAAGAAAAATCGGAATAAAAAAATGATTAATACAAAAACAAATCAAAAGGGATTTACACTTATCGAAGTCATGATCGTGGTGATCATTATCGGTATTCTGGCAACGCTGGTCGTACCAAAATTGATTGGCCGTCAGGATCAGGCGCTGGTCACAAAGGCACGGCATGATATCAGCACACTGGAAAATGCATTAAAACTCTATCGTCTTGATAACTATGTTTATCCAACGACTGATCAAGGACTCGAAGCTCTGGTCACAAAACCAGGTGGTACACCTGAACCTAAAAACTGGAAAAAAGGTGGCTATATTGAGCGCATGCCCAAGGACCCATGGGGTAATGAATATCTGTACCTGAACCCTGGTGTGCATGGTGATACCGATATTTACTCACTCGGTGCCGATGGACAGGAAGGTGGCGATGAGATGAATGCTGATATTGGTAACTGGGATCTGGAATAATAACATCTGAATCATGCACCTCCCCCAT
>DAOVJZ010000143.1 GCA_030632035.1 Granulosicoccaceae bacterium
ACTTCAATACCCAGACCACCAAATTCACCCGTGGTACCAATACGCAGATCTTTGTAATCTTCTGCATCAAGATAACTTGAATGGGGATCAAGACTACTCAGCATGCCACGAATGGCGCCTTTCAATAATTTGCGATCATCAACTGGTTCTACATAGTCACTTTTTATCTTGGAAAAAACCTGTGTAAAGGCTTTGAGCTCATCCAGTGGCAATGGCAAACCATTCAGGCTTTCACGCTCTGCCCATACCCCCTGACCCAGAGCCAATACCAGCCCCAGCACCATGCCGGTAATTAAAATTGTTAATTTATGCCATTTGGAATTCATATCTACTCCTGAACAAGGTTCCATATAATGATAATGTTCTATTGCGAAAGCATAACATCTATAACAAAACAGACAAAATAATATGCTTTCATTTTAGGGGCTAGCGTTTACACCATTGTGCCGGGTTCACAGGCTTGCCTTTATGCCGAATTTCAAAATAAAGCCCCGAATTTGCATTCCCGCCAGTGTCACCGACAGTGGCAATCTCCTCACCGACCGATATCCAGTCACCCACATTCCGGAAAAGACTCTGATTATGACCGTAGAGACTCATAAAACCATTACCATGATCGAGAATCAGCAACATACCATAGCCACGCATCCAGTCAGAAAAAACGACCCGGCCATGATAAACCGCCCTGACGCTTTGTCCTTGTCTGGCGTTAATAATAACCCCGTTCCATTTCATCTTGCCCTGCTGTCGACGTTGGCCAAATTTTTCCTTTATCTTGCCCTGTGTTGGCCAGGAAAGTTGTCCCTTGAATTTTGAAAATGGAACCTGACCACCTGCTTGATCAGGAATGTCGGCCAATACCCTGCGCAATCTTTCCAGAAACTTTTCCAGCTCCTGTGCATTTTCCCTTAACTGTTTTACACGGCCACCCTTGAATTCGATATCACGATTCAATTTTACCAGTATCATGTGTTTTTCTTTCTGACCGGATTCCAGTTGAGTTTTCTTTGCTGTTTGTTCCTGCCGTAAAATCTCAAGTTCCCCGGTTTTTTCCCAGATAAATTTTCTCAGTTTTTTAATATTTTCCAGTGCTGATTTAATAGCGCGGATTTCTTTTGCACGTGCCTGGCCAAAATATTCATAGTAGGAAATAACACGCCCCAAAAGATAAATATCTTCCTGATTAAGCAATAACTTTATGTATTCCTGTCTGCCAGTTGCATAACTGGAGCGTAGTTGTTTCGCTAAAACATAGCGATTCTTTTCAAGTTTTTTGACTTGTTGTTGCTCATCCCATTTTAGATCATTCAATCTTTCTACTTTTTGTTTTATATCCTGATCAAGCATTTTCAGGTGGGAGACAATATTGCTGATTTCTTTTTCAGAAAGATAAAGTTGTTGTTCAAGTTTGCTTTTCCGAATTTTCGCGCCCTGTATATCCGAATGCAGATTTTTAATTTCAGTTTTTAATTGTTCAAGTTTTTGTTGTTGCTCTGACTGATTAGAAAAAACAGTCCCGGAAAAGAATAAAACAGAAATAAATATTATTAGAAGAGGTTGTTTATAAAAAACGTTGATCAACTTTCTCATTTAACTAGATTAACTAGCGAATGTCCTGTCATTTGTGTCGGTTTATCCAGCCCCATTAACTCAAGCAGGGTCGGAGCAATATCGGCTAATGCACCGTTATTTTCAGCTATTTTAACTTTACGATGACCAAAGTAAATTAACGGTACCAGATTGGTTGTATGCGCTGTATGCGGTTGTCCGTTTTCCTCATTGCACATTTTTTCTGCATTGCCATGATCAGCTGTAATTAATGCTTCACCACCCACTTTATCCAGTGCGACAGTTACACGACCAAGACAATTATCAATTGCCTCAATAGCCTCAACGGTTGCTTCAAAATTACCTGTGTGTCCAACCATATCAGGATTGGCATAGTTACAGATAATGGAATCATATTTTCCACTTTCTATTGCACCAACCAATTTATCCGTCAACTCTGTAGAACTCATTTCTGGTTGTAAATCATATGTGGCAACATCAGGTGAAGGAACAAGAATACGATCTTCCCATTCAAATGGTTTTTCCTCACCGCCATTAAGGAAGAAAGTAACATGTGCATATTTTTCTGTTTCAGCAATTCGCAATTGATGTAAACCCAGTTTTGAAATATAAGCACCAAAAACATTTTGTAAACGTTCTGGCGGAAATGCAACAGGAACATCAAAGGCAGCACTGTATTCTGTCAAACTGACAAAAGCACCCAGCTTTGGATTATAATTTATTTTAAACTGATCGAAATCAGGCTCGATAAATGGGCGAGTAATTTGCCTTGCACGATCAGAACGATAGTTCATCATGACAACTACATCACCATCTTCCATTCGAACAGGTTGTTTGCCTTCGGGCACAATAGCTGTTGATTTAACAAACTCATCAGTTTCATCGCGTTCATAAGCCATCACAAGAGCAGTCTTTGCGTCGGGTGCCTGATACTCCGCAACACCAGATGTGATCAGATCATAAGCTTGCTTAACCCTTGGCCAGCGATGATCTCGATCCATGGCGTAGTAACGACCAACAATAGAAGCAATTTGCCCGCCACCTAATGATTTTATTTTTTCTTCCAGAAGTGTGATTGATTTTTCTGCACTCTTAGGGGAGGTATCACGCCCATCAAGAAATGCATGTAGATACACTTTTTCACAACCACGTTTGACGGCCAGCTCAATCATGGCATGGATATGAGCTTCATGACTGTGTACACCACCAGGCGAAAGCAGACCTAAAATATGCAAGGCCTTTCCTGTTGATATTGCCTGATCTACAGCATTGGTTAATGTGTGGTTATTGAAAAAAGAACCGGTGCGAATGGCACGACTCACGCGAGTGAATTCCTGATACACCACTCGGCCTGAGCCCAGATTCAGATGGCCCACCTCGGAATTACCCATTTGCTCAGCAGGCAAGCCAACCTCAGCGCCGGATGTATGGATAAAACTATGCGGGAAATCGGACCAAAGTCGGTCCCAAATGGGCTTTTTAGCGCATTCAATGGCGTTGTAATGATGTGATTCACTGTAACCCCAACCATCGAGGATTATCAGAACTATAGGTCTTTGTGGTGCTGGCATGTTATATAATTCTTTGAAATATATAGAAAATATGGGTCATATGCTTTGTACATAGTGTACCATTATGTGGACACATGCGGTTCAATTTTATCAATTTATGGGTTCTCAAACGGTACATTATTGTATAATGTAATAGTAATAAAGGCAGTAGGTAGAGGATAATTCCCGTTACATTATAAGGATAGTAAAAAAGTATGATGGCAATCGAAAACGAAGCTGAGTCTTTAATGACACGTGATGAGGATATTGAGCGTGCATCACGTTCACTCAAGGCTATGTCACACCCGCTCCGTCTTAAAATACTCTGTACTCTAGGTGAATCAGAAGTCAGTGTTCAGGATATTGTAGAGCATGTCGGTACATCTCAAAGCAATATCTCGCAACACCTTGCCATTTTACGCGATAAGGGAATCCTGACATCCCGTAAAGATGCCAATCGCGTTTATTACAAAGTCGGTGATTCACGTACACTACGTCTTATCGGCATGATGCGTGAAGTGTTCTGTTCTCTGAGTATATAATTTATTATCCCAAGCTCGGAATAAGTACACCCACCCCAAATTAAATATAAGAGTAACGTTTTCCTATGGACAAATTTCCTGAATTTGTAGCTAATAACTGGTATCTGTTTGTTGCTTTGGCCATTATCCTCTTTATGCTATCCAGAGATATGATGTCACAAAGCCTCAGAGGCTTTAAAAATATTGAACCTGTTCTGGCCACACAAATGATTAATCACGACAATGCCATTATTCTGGATGTGCGTGAAGAAAAAGAATTTAACGAAGCCCATATCCTGAACTCCATTCATATCCCACTCAAAAGTGTTGAGAACAAATTGGGCGATCTGGAAAAATATAAATCACAACCTGTGATTGTTAATTGCCGCAGTGGCCAGCGTTCGATGACTACTTGTGCCCTGCTCTCAAAAAATGGATTTGAAAAAGTCTTTAATATGGGTGGTGGAATAATGGCATGGAAAAATGCCAATTTACCAGTTAACAAGGTTTAGTAATCATGCCAAAAGTTGTTATTTACAGTACTGCTGTTTGTCCTTATTGCTCACGTGCACGCCAGTTACTTGATAAAAAAAATGTGGACTACATTGATATTCGCATTGATCAGGAGCCAGAGTACCGTAGTGAAATGGAATCACGCAGTGGCAAAACATCCGTACCACAAATTTTTATAGATGATTACCATGTTGGTGGTTTTGATGATCTTTCCGAACTGGAATTTGATGAAAAACTTGACGGGATACTCGGTGTTTCATAATTCATTTTTAATTAATCGATAGTTTAAATACAGGTAAATATTATGTCAGAACAAGAGAGTACAGGCGGGATGCCAGATACACAATTCGCCATTCAAAGACTTTATGTCAAGGATGTTTCATTTGAAACTCCTAACTCACCGGATATTTTCAAGGAAAACAGTCAGCCTGAGATGAATATGAATGTCAGCACCAAAAATAACAAGCTGGATGATAAAGTTTTTGAAGTTATTTTATCATTGACAGTCACTGTTAAGATGAATGAAAAAACGGCTTATCTAGTTGAAGTACAACAAGCAGGAGTTTTCTTTATCGACAATGTACCGGCAGAACACATGGGCCCTATGTTAGGAAGTTATTGTCCTAATATGTTGTTCCCATATGCGCGTGAAGTTGTTACTGATATTGTAACCAAGGGTGGTTTCCCACAACTTGTACTGGCTCCTATTAACTTTGATGCAATGTACATGCAACAACAGCAACAAAGTGGACAACAAAAAGCCCATTAATAGAAC
>DAOVJZ010000087.1 GCA_030632035.1 Granulosicoccaceae bacterium
ATTGATTTTTTATTGTCATTTTTTCCAAGCGTTCAACAAGTATAGACAGATTGTTATAGTGAGGATTCATATACCTAGTCAAGGTCAAGTTCTCGGATATAGCAAGTCCTTTTCTGGCAACGTGCAGTGCTTCTTCATTTAAGCCTGCGCTCATCAGCCAGGTAGCCTGTAATGCCATCAGGTCCGGTTTTTGAACCATATTATTTGCCTTGTTGGAGTACAGCATGGTTTTCTCCAGATTACCTTGTTGGCTGGCAATGATTGCAAGGTGATAGTAAAGACTATAGGTAATATTTTTCCACTTTATGCTGGCATCTTCTCTTCTGGTGTTTGGGTTTTTCAATAAATGATTAATGATCTTTTCTATGTCCTGAATTGTTATGGGAATATCCTTGCCCTTGATAATCGGTTTATATAAATAAGTAACAATATCAGCGACAGTGTTACTGTGTGTGTAGTCAGAAGGTATACTTGATAGGGCTTTTTCCACATCACCTGGTGTAAATTTATTGTGTGAGATATTTAGAAGGAGTAGAAGTAAGGGTGGATCTGGACGAAGTGGCCAGTCATTTTGCGCCTGTATTACAACTTTGCGTGCTGCATCATAGTCTCCAATGTTATGAAGCACGCCAGATACAGTAACTGCGGTTCTGATTGATTTGGGGTTATCGGCATACCAACTGCTGAGTAACTTTGCTTTGCTTTCCCATATAGAGGTATTCATATGTGCGACAAATGCAATAAGTAGAATAAAGCTGCCAGCAAACATGATAGAAATAGGTGTTTTGTCTTTGAATATTTGATTCCCTGCAATAACCAAGGCAAAGAGTATACTGAAAGAGGGTATGTAGTTTCTGTGTTCATAATATAGCTCTAGACCAATAACTGTGCTTTCCAGAGTATGACCAGCTAGAAACCAGGCAATGGCAAAAGTAAGCAGGGGCCACTGATGGCGTTTAAGAGCTACAGCAATAATTCCCAAAAGAATAGCAAGTATTGCTATAAGAGTGGAGATAGGGGCAAGCAGGGAATGGGATATTGTATAGTTATCATGAAATAGGCTACTGGTGCTAGTCTTAGGTATTATAATCTTAGCGATATAGTCAAATAAAATTCGACTCTCTGTCATCAAGCGTTCAACAGGGGTATAGGTAAGTGCATCATACCAGGAGAAAACTTTTTCATCAGCCTTGATGGTAAGTCCTATTATTACAAGTAGTATAGGAATAATAATAAAAAAAATACTCCATTTGGCTACAATTTTTTTCTCTCTCAGTTTATTGAATAATGTGAGTTCAACGGCAGCAATAAGTAATGGGAGAAGGATACCTGTTTGTTTGCTAAGGAACGCCAACGGCATGAATACCAGTATGGCGCTGCTCATATAAATGAGGCCTTTGGTAACCTTTTCCTTGACGATTAACTCGCGTCCATATGTATAGATAATGAGTCCGGAAAGAACAAATGTCCCGCTCAGTAGAGTCATTCGTTGGACGATGTAAGCTACCGCATTAACATGTATAGGATGTAACGCCCAGATTAAAGCAATAATACTTGCAAGGGTTATTGTTTTTTTGTTGGAAATTTCTGGATATGCAAGCAGGATCAGCCTGAAACTTAACCACCAAACCAGAATAGCATTGAGGGCATGAATAGAGATGTTCGTTAAACGAAAACTTTCAGGATTACTTGGCCATGCATTATCATTGATATAAAAAGACAAGAAGCTTAATGGACGCTCTATGAGCGAAGTGCCGCCAGATGTAATATAGATGAGAACTTGTTGTAGTTTTTCCAGGTGAGAATGTGATGCAATATGCTTAATATTTTGTTCATCATCAAATATGAAGGGGCCGGGCAGTGATGGCCAATAAATGATAAAGACAGCGAGGACAATACTACATAGGGCTATACCCACAACCAAGGGGTTTAATAATTTATTTGTATTCATTATCGGCAATTGGTCGGACGGAATTTGCCAGGGAGTGCGCCCCCAGTACAATCCCATGAGAGACTACCATTGTTATCGTTGGCTGTCAGTATCAAGGTATTGTTCGGTGCTGCTGAAATCGTGTTATGGAAGCTAATAGTAATCGTGTTGTTGGTTACATCTACACTGGTAATTTTGTTGCTGCTGATAGAGCTTGGTTCTACAAGGCCGGCAGCGGTATTATCAGCTGGCCAGTTACCTTCGCTGGAGTAGTAGTCCCATACGCTATTTTTGGCAGCTGATGCGAGACTTAGTCCCTCTGCAACATAAGTGCGTTTGGTGTAATCTTGATAAGCTGGGATGGCGATGGCTGCCAGAATACCGATGATTGCCACGACGATCATGAGTTCGATCAATGTAAAACCTTTATATGATGGGTTGTGTGACATAATCTTGAATTCTGGGGAGCAAACGTTTGATTAAAAAAAGGCCCGCTGAAAAGCGGGCCTTTTTTATCATTTTAACGACAGGCTGATGGGAGATATTTGTTATCTACATCACCTGTGTTACAGGTCCAGGTAATACCACCACCGGCATCAGTTGGTACAAGAATAAGAGTCTTGCCAGTGTCCACCTTGTTATTATAGGTAACTGTGATACTGCCGCTTCCACTAACTTTGACTTTTTGCACAGCATTACCTGTGATGGTATTTGATTCTGACAGACCGGCCAGCGTATTTGTGCCCGGCCAAGTACCTTCTGAAGCATAGTATTCAGCAACGGCAGTTTTAGCTGCGCCTGCCAGACTCATGCCTTCAGAAACGTGTGTACGCTTTGTGTAATCCTGATAAGCCGGAATCGCAATGGCTGCCAGAATACCGATGATCGCAACTACGATCATGAGTTCGATCAATGTAAAACCTTGTTGTACTTTTTTCATGATGTTTCTCCAGTTATTAAATTTTGAGCTTTTCAGATTCAGGGTTTAATCCCAAAACTTGATATTGCCTGCCCTTGCTTTTGCATGATTCATGCCAGAGTTTAGGACAGCGTTAAGACATGTCCATTTTCCTGCATTTAGCCCATTACAACGTGAACCTGTTCTCAGTATCGGAAGGGTTTGGATGGTTCTTGAGTTATTTTAGGTAGGATTTTAAGCTTTATTCACAGGCTTTTTATGACATTGTTTGTTAGAAAGTGACAATTTTTGTCACTTTAATCACTATCTTTAGTCAATTCCCAGTTTCTTTAATCGATAGCGTAATGAACGATAACTCATCCCCAATAATTCAGCGGCCTTGGTGCGATTATATTTTGTTTCTTCCAGTGCTTTTATAATGCGTTCTTTTTCAATGTTATCCAGTTGGGAGTCCAGCGGCTTTTCAGTATCTGTTATTTGTTGCGCCTCTGCATTACTGTTTACAGGCAGTTGCAGATCATCTGCTGATATCTGGTTGTTATCACACAGTGTCATGGCGCGTTCGAGGATATTTTCCAGTTCACGTACATTGCCGGGAAAGTTGTAGCTCTTCAGAGCGGAGATGGCTTCTTCTGAAAGAGTCAGTATTTCACCCTCTGTGTCTTGCCCTAATAATTCAAGAAAATGTTTGGCCAGTAGCGCGATGTCTTCCGTATGTTCACGCAGGGCAGGAATATGAAGCTCAATTACATTCAGGCGATAAAACAGATCTTGCCGGAAATCACCCTTATCGACCAGTTGCTTCAGGTTTTTGTGTGTTGCACTCAGGATACGAATATCAACGGGGATTTCTTTTTCATGACCAACGGGGCGAATTTTCTTTTCCTGAATTGCACGTAATAATTTTACTTGCATATGCAGTGGCAAGTCGGCGATCTCGTCCAGAAATAAAGTGCCGCCATCGGCGGCCTTGAATAGGCCATCCTTGTCACTGGTTGCACCAGTGAAACTTCCTTTTTTATGACCAAACAATTCACTTTCAATCAGATTTTCCGGAATGGCACCACAGTTAACAGGAATAAAGGCGTTATCACTACGAGCCCCTTTCTCGTGGATCATCCGTGCCGCAAGTTCCTTGCCACTTCCTGAGCCACCACTGATATAAACAGGTGCCTGACTACGTGCCAGCTTGTCAATTTGTTTACGTACCTTTTCAATAGCAGAAGAGTTACCGAGTAAAGCAGGCGAGTCGGTTGTTGCTTTATCTGGCTTGTTGGCTAGTTTGAGCGCAGTCGTTACCAGATTGCGCAGTACATTAATATCAACCGGTTTGGAAACAAAATCAAATGCACCAGATTTGAGTGCCTTGATTGCTGTATCCATATTCCCATGTGCGGTAAACATGGCAATTGGAATTTCCGGGTGTTGTTGTTGCAGGAATGTGATTAGTTCAATACCATCACCATCAGGCAGTTTCATGTCTGTCAGGCATAAATCAAAACCACCTTTGGTGATCGCCTGTTTGGCCTCAGCCAGTGTCCCTGCCGTGATGCTATTAATATCCATGCGTGAGAGCGTAACATCCAGTAATTCCAGAATGTCAGGTTCGTCATCAATAATGAGTGCAGTGTATGAGCTCATGATTGTTTTCTTCTTGGGTCAGCAAATGTAATCCTGAAACAGGCGCCTTTATTTTCTTCCTGAATCAGATCCAGTCTGGCCTGATTGGTTTCACACAATTCACGCGCTATATACAGGCCCAGTCCCGTGCCTTTTGATTCGGTTGTAAAGAAAGGTTCAAATATCTGATTAACGTTAGCAGGGTCAATACCCGAGCCATGATCCATGATATCAAGAAATGGATGTTCTGTTTCTGGATCAATATCGGCATGAATTTCCAGTTTAGGATTGTCGGGATAATCTGCGCTATGTCGCAGACCATTCTGGCACAGGTTCCACAGGATTTGATGCAAGTGTTCCGGATCAAAACGCACTTCAATTTCATCATTGAGTGTTAGCTGAATTTCTTCATCGGCAATATGGGTTGTCAGGACAAACTCGGACAGGAATTCCTGTAGCCATGGTTTGATATTGAATAATTCAGGTTGAGCCCGATCCTGGCGACTCAGTTGCAAGACATTTTCAATAATCGCATTCATACGTTTGGCATGGTCGCGAATAATTTCTGTCAGGCGCTTGTCTTTTTCATCAATACCAGGTGATTCTTCCAGTAACTGGCCGGCATGACTAATGGCTGATAATGGATTACGAATCTCATGTGCAATACTGGCTGTTAGTCGTCCCAGTGATGCCAGTTTTAACTGGTGCACCTGTTGAGTCATGGCGGCGGCATCTTCAAGAAATATCAGAGTACCTTGCTCGGATGAACTTTTTAGCCGTGCAAAGCGGGGAATAATGGAAGCAATGTTTTCTGTAGATTGAATAATAGTTGATTCTCTTTCAGGATTTATTTGCCATTGTTTTAATTGTGCATGAATTTGTGGGGCAATATCTTCAAGCAATGGCTGGGTTTGAATGTCGAACATGCCTAGAAGTACCTTTGCCGAGACATTTCCCAGTCGAATCTTATTCTCATTATCGACAACCAGAATACCGGATTGCATACGTTGAATAATGTGCTCATTCAGTTCAGCAAGACTGGCCAGATCGATGCCACGTTTTGCGGCAAGTGCTTCAGATTTTCTGACACGGTCAGCCAGTGCATGGGAAAGAATAGCTGTTGCAAAAAATGCGGCTCCCAGCATACCGGTACGTGAGTAATAAGTAGCTTCGAATACACTATTGAGTTGGGAATAAAATTGTTCAAATAGAAGTGATAGTGTTGCAACCGCCGCGAAGAAATAGGCAGTGATACCAGGAAGCAATAAACTACCGCCGGCAATAACAACAAGCAGTAATAGACCAACACCACTATCAGGACCACTGGCATGGAACATGAGTGTAATGGCAATAATATCTATCAAGACCTGACCATAGGTCTGTAATGTGTAACCGGGTTTACGGTTGTAATTAGTTATAAGAAAAATAATAGAGAGAGAAAAATAGAAATAAATAATGGTTTGAAATAATTGCGGGTCATTTTTTCCGAAAGGTGCTGGCAATAGATCAGCATGAATAAAAATCAGGATTAAACCGCTCAACGCTAACCGGTAATAATTGAAAAATTCCAGCGCACGCCACGGTGTTTTTTCAGACGGTTCGGTTGTGTCCTGATGGGGTTCTGACATCGTTATCTAGTGTCATCCTCAAGGTGGGCCTGACTGCAATAGTAGTCGTTGTCTTTTTTAATTGCTTCAGATTCCGGGATATGTATCCCGCAATGTTTACATCGCACCATATCTCCATCAATCTGGCGTGTTTCCTGTTTTTGTGAGGAGCGGCCTTTGATAAAACGCTGATACAGGCGAAAAAGCAGCCAAATAACAAGTCCGAGAAGAATTAAACGAAAAAGCCCCATATTTAAACCTTATTATTTTTTTTGAATGTACGATGATATAAGCATTATTGTACGGTTTCATAACCATATATAGTAATCTTTTTTGCGAAATCACAGTTAATAGACCAGAATATACGAACATGAACATACACGAATTTCAGGCCAAGAAGCTATTTGCCGATTACGGCATCCCGGTTCCCGAAGGTAAATCAGCTACAACAGCAGAAGATGCGTTATCTGC
>DAOVJZ010000114.1 GCA_030632035.1 Granulosicoccaceae bacterium
GGATAAATTGCTGTTGGCTTTGACAGCATAGCAAACAAGATGAGGGTGATTGCCAAAGGCTTTATCAAATGCATCCCAGTTTTCTTCAATGCCATTGCGTGAATAGACATAACACGGCGTGCCGTGTTGTTGTGCTACTTGTTCAAGATTAGTGGACTCAAAGTAGAGTGCCCCTTCACGTTCTGAAAGGTTTTTCATCATGGGATTAATTAACTGGATTTTTTTTCTTTCTTTTGATCATCAGGCAGATACAGTGGGCCTTTTTGGCCACAGCCAGAAATGGTCAGCATGCCAGCTAAAAGCATTATCGCCAGAAAGGTTATGGCTGGACGGATTTTCATTATTAATTCCCCGGGATTTGGTTTTCCAAGAGTATAAACCTTTAGCCCACATTTCTCACTAGGCGGCCGCAAATCATATGCCCTGGAAAAGAAGGTGCTACAATGCGCGGGCTTAAAGTTGAATATTCCCGGGAATAACCAATGAACGAAACAGAATTTAACCATCTGGTTGACGATATCCTGATGAAAATTGAGGACGCAGTAGAAGACTGTGGTGTAGATATTGATTATGAAACGGCGGGTGGCGTATTGACCCTTGAGTTCGAAAACGGGACACAGGTGATTTTGAACCGACAGGTACCAGCCAGCCAGATCTGGGTAGCTGCAAAATCAGGCGGTTACCATCTGGATATGGATGAAGACGGGAGTCACTGGTATACCGGCGATAAGGAAGAACTCCATGATCTATTAAATAGAGTGTGTTCGGAACAGTCTGGTACAACAGTGGAATTGGTCTTTGAGTAAGGAGAGACTGCCTGCCGTTGAAATGAATCCGGCCGGTGAAGTAAAGAGCAGTATTATCTGGTTACATGGTCTGGGTGCCAGTGGCCACGACTTTGAAGCTATTGTCCCTGAACTGGATATACCTGAATCATTGGGTTTACGTTTTGTTTTTCCTCATGCCCCCGAAATGCCCGTAACTATCAATAATGGTTATGTCATGCCCGCGTGGTATGACGTAACAAATACCGATTTTGCTCAACAAGAGGATGAAGCCGGTATTTGTGTTTCGGCACAGTTACTTGAAAATATGATTGCGCATGAAATCGAGCAAGGTGTACCGGAAGAAAAAATTATTCTGGCTGGATTCTCACAAGGCGGTGTTATCGTTTTACATGGCGGATTGAGGTATCAAGATAAGTTGGCGGGTATTCTTGCGCTCTCTACTTATTTGCCATTAAGAGAAAAATTACAGCAAGAGCATTCACAAACAAGCAAGACTATTCCCATTATGATGATGCACGGCACACAGGATACGATTGTCCCTATTACACTGGCAGAACAATCGCGTGATCATATGGAAAGTTCAGGTCACCAGATAGAGTGGCACAGTTATGATATGCCGCATACGGTGTGTAGTGAACAGGTTAGAGATATTGCTGACTGGATAAAAAAAATACTAAAATGATTTACAGGGCACGCATGGCCTTGGAAAGATTGTCTTCAATTTGTTTTTTATGTTTCAGGTAGTGCATAGTCTGTATGGATTCAACAGATTCTGCACCAAGTACAGCAGGGGATAAATCAAGATCAGTAATATAAATAGGATAATGTTCTGCACCCTTCCTTTTTTGCACAACGAAACTTGCAACCTGATGATAAATATCCTCACCATGCTCAAGGACAGAAAATTCTTTTTCATTACAATAAATAGTATAAGCGGGCTTACTATCTTCAGATAAATCACCAATCACCTGTACGGGCAAATAATTGAAAGCTTCAGCAGCACCCTTGCATGCCTTTTTATTAAGAGATGTTTTTCCAGACTGTGTATCATGAGTGATCTGGAAAAATTCGATGGTAATATTTTTCTCTTCCTTGTTATTGGTATCAAGCAAAATATTTTTTCTGTTCATAATAGAATTAAAAAACAGGCTGTACTGGTTTAACAATGCATCATCTGTAAAGAAGGATGTATTGTGGTGAAACAGTGATCCCTTTTCATCCAGAATATAGATATCAACATTCGACCCAGCAACGCGATAAAATAATTGAACAATGCTTTCTTTATTTTGTTTATAGATGAGAGGTAATATTGTATTTGCCAGCGAGTGTTGATCAATAGTTACCGGACTAAACTTGCGTTGGGTTCCGGAAAGATAATTGATCAATGCAGGATAATTACTTATACGTTCATAGCGTGGCGTACCATCGATAAAATCAATTGCATAATAATCAGTAGCAACAGTCAGTATATATCTGTTATTTTTAATAGAGTCATCTGTTTTATAACTCTGTATGATACTCTCAAATAATTCTTTTACACGATTCGCTATAGGTGTTGCACGATAAGATGTAAAACAGAATGTAGTTACTTCAGGCGTGCTATCTTTTGGATTTCCTGACATTAATCTGAGCTGGTTATTAAGCGCATCAATCGGTCCGGTATCACCAGCAAATTTAGATGTCAGTATTTCACCCCAGGTTGTTATGATGACCTGATCAATGCTTAAAGCCAGATTCTTGGAACCGCCACCATAGGAAAGAGAATCATTTTTATTACTAATAAGATGTTTGCCCTGATCCATGGTGCCGGTTAATGGATCCAGACCGATATTAATAAAGAGTAATGATTTTTTAACAGATGCCGCCTTGGCAAAATTTTCTGTTTTTGGTTTTGATATTTTACCTTTTGGAAAATATTGCACAAATACATCAATGATCTGGTGTAAATCCTTGGTAGAGATCAGCATATTAGGAGATATCAGGCCAATAACCGTTCCCTTGTCTATTAACTTGTTAAAATGACACCAGGCAATCAGCTCAACCAGACTACGTGCGCGTTTTAACGGATTCAATTGACGTGCTTTATCCTTCTTTACTGTACCACTGTAGATTAACCAGTTATCTTTTCCTGAACTTGAAGGTGAGTTAATAATCGTGACATGATTTTCAACAAGATTGGATGAGATATCATTATTAATAATTTCAATTTTTCCGGCTTTACGCTCAAATGATGCATACAACTTGCGACCCAGAATATTCATATCCTGTTGGCTGATCATGGCACTCACACCAGACTCGCGTGCAAAGGTAGACAGCATTCTATAACTGTTGGTAAGTTCCTCAATTAATGTTTTTCTTTCTTCACTAACGCGGTGGAACTTCCATGTAGGCCTGTAATCGAGTGTTAGAAGATGAGTTTGATCCCAACCCCAACGCTGTACAATTTTTTCCATGACTTCACGACGCCATGGTTTTTCTATTGATGTGTCTTGTGAACTTAATTTTTGATTGATCTTGAAATAAAAACATTGTCTTGCCAGTTCCAGACGATTTTCTTCATGACGATTTTTAAGGTACTCTTCCACCTTGTTTACCATCATTATATAAGGGTCAAGTTCTTCCAGATTTTTTTCACCGCGATGGACAGAGTGTTTGAATCGGTGACTCAATAAGTCCATCTTTGGAAATTCTGAAGAATAGGCTTCCATTAACAGAATTTTTAAAACTGATTTATAGGGTGACTCAATACCTTTTGATATTTGCCAGATAGCAGCGCCAAAAAATTCTTCGGGAGGAATGGTGGGTAGACTACCAAAGTCAATATATTCCCGTTCAGCAACAGCACCACAATCAATCAGCGCCTGAATATAACCATCATAGCTTGTTTCATATTCGGGTGGGATTAGCCACCAGATCGGATAACGTCCTGCAATCAAAAGACTGGAGCGATAAAATTCTTCGAGCAACAAATGGTGTTGTGCGGTACCACTACTTTCACTGGAAAGATCCGTTACGATACCTTGACGGAAGGTATCTGCATTCATTAAAAAGAAATGTACTTCAAGACCAATTTCATCTGCCCACTTTTCAATAGCAATACATTTTTGTTGTAACAGATCCAGTTGTTCTTCATTCAGATCAGGGTCATGACATAACCAGATATCAAAATCACTTTTTTCTGAATAGGCAATTGTGCCACTACTGCCCATCATGAACATGGATTGAACTGCCAGATTGAACAAGGCACGCTTTTTAAAATCGAATTTTTTATTCATGGACTTGGCTATTTTGATAGCCGCGTGACTGGGTGAATAATCACAGACACCACAAGGCACTTCATCCGAGATATAACCCGGCAATAAGTAATTATTGATATGGAACATGAAAGGCAACAGAGCCAGAAAATCACGCTGACGTTTAATACGTAATGACTGTTCAGTACGGAAAATACGCTGGCGATTAACGTTAATAAAACGTCGTTTGAGAGAGAGAATTTCCTGTCGATTAAGCGATGGAATCATCTGTTTTTGCTTCACTTCTTGCATAAAAGTTCTATCGGCATAATTCTGGAAATCTGCATATAGACTCAAGAATTCTGTGAGCGAAGAGTCACAAAAATTCAAATTATTTTTTGTTTCAAATAGTTACAAAAAACCATAGTGAATTGACAAGAATCAATAGTAATTACAGCTTTATAGGACTAGATTAACCAACCTGGGACATGGAAAGTTTTTCTAAAGGTTTTGCCCCGGCGCCCGCTTTATAAGGAGTAATGCAAGGGAATTGGCACCATACAACGACAACAATATTATAAGTTATTGTAATAAGGGGAAAAAATGGCAACACATCCGGATCTGATGTTATCTTCACAGGCACTGAAATCAGCACCACTGGCTATGCTTATGGTGGATGGCTCAGGGCGTATTACGTGGGCAAATGATAAATTGGCCGCAATTTTGGGCGTATCGCTGGAGTCACTGCTCGGAAATGGTGATGATAAGCTGGTGCATATGTGCCTGAAACGCCTGCTTTCAGACGATGAAGTCATCGCCCTGCCTACAATTAATGGAAACCCAGAATGTTGGCTCAAATGCTGGGTTCAGGATATGCCAGAACAGACCGGCAAGGCTCAGTTGCGTTATTTCGCCGATGTCTCTGAATATATTCGAACCAAGGATCCGGTAACTGGTTTGCTGAATCAGCGCTCACTGGTGCAAGGTCTGGATCCTCAGGTTTCTCGCAGTCGCCGTTATAACAATCCACTGTCGGTTGTGGCCATGCAGCTGGATGGTATCGAGGACATGGATGATCGCTATGGTAGTTCCACCCGCAAACGGGTATTGGTTGCGATTGGTCAATTATTAAAAGATCAAATGCGCTGGGCAGATTTGATTGCCCATACCGAAGAGGATGAATTTATTTTTGTTTTACCTGAAACCAGAAAAGATGATGCAAGCAAACTGGTAACCAAGGTAAATGAACACCTGCTTAAAATGGATGTGGTGACTGATAACGGTGACCCGATTGAATTGATTCCGCACTTCGGTGTGGCAGAATGGAAAAAGGGTGATGATGTTAACTTGTTATTGTCACGCGCAAGTGATGCGTTGAAGACAGGAAGTGGCGCAGAAGTTATTCGAATGAATTAATTAATATTCATCCGCGCGGCGCGCATCGCCACGCACTTTTTCTACTGGATAACGTTTTTCATTAATCACAATTTTATCTTTAGCCGCACTGACAAGATCAACATCCAGTTTGTCAGCAATCCGAATCAAATAAATAAGTATGTCCGCCATTTCAAGGCGGACTTCCTTTAGTTGTTTATCATCAAGTTGCTGGCTTTGTTTTTCGGTTAACCACTGGAAGTGTTCAAC
>DAOVJZ010000067.1 GCA_030632035.1 Granulosicoccaceae bacterium
GGAATACAGATCTTCCAGAATTTCTCCTACCCCGCCATAGGCATACCCTGCTACAGGTGTCCCCAAACTCAATGCTTCCAGCACAGTACGCCCAAATGATTCCGGTTTATTGGTCAAGGAAACTACAATATCAGAAATAGAAAAAATTTCTCTCATATCTATCCTGTGCCCTGTAAAAGATATCCTGTGCTGGATATTTTTATCTGTGACCATTGAACGAATTTCATTTTCGTATTGTTTATGTTTGACATCTGTGCCACCAACAATCAGCCCATGTATATCATAACCTTTTTCTACCAGGCTATTTATCAGTTCGATAAAATCTTTATGTCCTTTTAATCTTGTTATCCTGCCCGCCAGCGTAATAATAATTTTATTTTTAAGTTGAGGATATTGAGCATGCCACTTGTTCAGCCACTCATCTGTTGGCTTATACTCATAAGGAAATTCCTGCGACTCTACTCCTCGATGAATAAGTCTGATTTTTGTTTTATCAACAAACAGGTAATTTGAAGTAATGTAATCCTGAATAGTTTTTGAAACAGCAATGACTCTTTCACCACGCACCATAACACTACTGTATTTACTTACTGAATATTGTCCATGAACTGTTGTAATAAAATGAGGCCGATTATTTTTATCCATTCCCTTCCATGCCAAATAAGCTATCCATGCAGGTAAACGTGATCTGGCATGCAAAATATCAATGCTGTTTTTCTTGAGAAATTTTCTAAGCTGAAAAATATATCTGAATGTCAGTAATGATTTTTTTCCTATATCCCATCTGACATGCTCACTTCCTTCACGCTCTAACTGTTCTACCATCCTGCCACCCGCAGAAATCACAATAGAACGATGACCTTGACGAACCAGCTCAGCCGCCACTTCCAGTGTGCCTCTTTCCACGCCACCACTTTCAAGCTCTGGTAATAACTGAACAACTGTTAGCTTCAATGTAATTATTCCTTGACAAGGATTAGAATTCGAAAATAATGATTACATATGCGCTGCATATGTTTTTAACGTTGGCTTGAAATTAAATCCCTGCTTCACTACTTTTAATCCATGTTTATTTAATAACATTGCCAACGTTTTTCTATTAAAATAATAAAGATGCTCAGAGGGTATTATCGCATTCCAGGTTGCACGATCCTTGGGTGTTCTCCAGTGACCCTCATCTGGAGTCCGAATATCAAGAATGCCACCCTTTACCAGTATTCTGGAAATTTCCGCTACAAATTTATTAAGATCGGGGACATGTTCAATCACATCATAAATTGAAATTACATCAAAAAACCCTGCAGGGTAATTTTTATCTTCAAGCATTCCCTGACTAACATTTTTAAGACCAAGCGTACTCTGCGCAAACTCTATACCATGCGATTCCACATCAACACCGTAAGCGTCATAACCAAGCCCCTGTGCCACCTTGACAACAAAGCCAGCAGAGCAGCCAATATCCAGCCATCGACCCTTCCTTGCCCCCAGTTTCTGCACACTTTTCGCCCATCTTTTAAAGCGAGCCATTTTTTTATTCGCTTTTTTAATATAAAAATCACTATAGTCATCATCATAGGTATTAATAACATGATCATAAACCGGTCGTGGATTAATAAGCATAAGGCCACAATTCTGGCAACGAACAAAGGGCTCACCCTTTTTCTCAAATAATGGATCAAAATGCGTGCTCCCACAAACAGGACAATCTATTTTTTCCCATTGAATGTTATTAGAAGACTCCATAATCTATATAATCTCAAATATTAAAATATTTTTGTTTTAGCAAGTCTGCACATCGAACCGCTTCATTAAGCTGTTTATTATTTTTTACCAGCTCACCCTGTTCCTGCCAGGCTTTGAATGGCGTAATAAAGCCATCTGCGATCAACTTGTCTACACCTTTGGCTACCCTGCTACCGGTTTTGCGTGGCATATCAAACAAGCCGCAAATCGCGCCTGATGTAATAGCTTCATAAACCATTGAAACACTGTCTTCGGTAACCCATGCATAACGTGCCTTTTGTAATTGTGCTGGTAGCCAGTCCGCATCTGTCTCCTGCCATGGCACAACTTTTATATTGGAGTCACTCAATTTATTAAGCTGTTCCTCCAATGAAACAGGCGTGCGCCGCGATGTTGTTAAAACCCAATGGATACTTTCTTCCCTATCTATAACAGTCTTTATGCACTCAACCAGACTTGCATTATCCCAACCATAATGAGGCGAAGGCCCACCTATTAATATGATACCCACGTCCTGCTGCTTGTCTTGTGAAGGAACAATCCTGTTCAATGCACCCTGTGTAAGCAATACATTTTCCTTTTCCATCACTCCATCATGTTCAGGGACAATACACAAATCAAACCAGCTCATCGGCAAACTGGGCTTCATCAGTACAATCGCTTTACCTCCCCTTGCCCGTCGTGCTGCCAACATCGAAGCATGGACTGAATGACCAGCGCCAATTATTAGATCGGGTTTTGGTAAGTTATTCCCGGCAGGATAAATTTTAAATAGCAAAAAAAATAATGCCTTAATAAAAGACACTGGCTTTAATTCAAAGCCCTGTACTTCAATATCGTTTGAAAGAGCCTGAATCAGCCCCTGTGTTTGATTAACATGCCCCGGTTTACCATCAGAAAAAAACCACACTACGCTGGCATTATTTGATTGGCTCACGAATTTCCCAGACCAGTTTCCTGTTTAATCACGCAGAATATATTCAGAACCACAGTAAGGGCACTTTGCCTTGCCTGTGGTTTCAATAGGTAAATAAACCTGCGGGTGTGAATTCCATAATGTGGAACCTTCCATTGGACAATGCAACGGCAAATCACTTTTGTCTATTTCATAACGTGTCTTTGTATTAGATAAACCGCTTGTATTTACTGCCATAAATAGCCCCTTATACCAGTGCCTGCCATTCAGGATACTGATTGCGTCGCCCGTGAACCTGATCAAAATATATAGTCTGTAATTTTTCTGTGATCGGTCCTCGTTTGCCATTACCAATAGCACGATTATCCAGTTCACGAATGGGTGTTACTTCTGCCGCTGAACCGGTAAAGAAAGCCTCATCTGCGCAATAAACTTCATCACGGGTAATGCGCTTTTCTCTTATTTCAAGACCTTCGTCTTTTGCCAACTGGAAAATCGTATCGCGTGTAATACCTTCCAGTGCCGATGTCAGCTCCGGTGTATAGATAACGCCATTGCGCACGATGAAAATATTCTCGCCACTGCCTTCGGCAACAAAACCATCAACATCAAGCAACAAGGCTTCGTCATAACCATCTGCTTGCGCTTCTTGTAGTGCCAGCATGGAATTAATGTAATGCCCATTGGCCTTGGCCTTGCACATGGTGATATTTACATGATGACGAGTAAACGATGAAGTCTTGATGCGAATACCCTTTTCCAGACCATCAGCACCCAGATACGTACCCCATTCCCATGCAGCAACAATAACGTGTACTTTCAGATTATCGGCGCGCAGACCCATGCCTTCGGAACCATAAAAACACATGGGTCGAATGTAGGCTGTCTCCAGATTATTCTCACGTACAGCTGCACGAGTGGCTTCGTTGATCTCATCCTTGCTGAATGGAATATTCATCCCTAGAATATGAGCAGAACAGAATAGACGATCAGTGTGTTCTTTCAGACGAAAAATCGCTGTGCCTTTATCTGTTTTATAGGCACGCTCACCTTCAAACGCCCCCATGCCATAATGTAGCGTGTGGGTCAGTACGTGGGTTGTTGCATCACGCCAGGGAACCATTTTCCCGTCATACCAGATAACCCCGTCGCGGTCAGCCATAGACATAACTATTTACTCCTAAAAACCAAAACTTTATCAATAAGTTGTGTATTGTAGCTTTCATCGCTTTCAAGGACTAGTTTTCCAGCCACTTTTGCCAGATATTCGTCACTGCCTTGCGTAAACCGGCATAGTCTTTCGTCCCTGCCTGTGTCGCTGACTCTTCCAGCACACAACGATGAAGTCTGGCACGATAGGCACGGTAGGCATCGGCCAGTAAATCACCCTCTTTTTTATCCAACAAACTGGCCTTTACTAATCCCTCCAGAATGCGAATATTGTCCGTATATTCCAGCAAGGCCGGGTACTCATGCGACCAGCGCAGCACCGCATATTGCACAATGAATTCAATATCAGCGATCCCGCCCGGATCCTGTTTCAGGTCAAAAACAGTTTTATCCTGGCTACCCAGCTCAGTGCGCATTTTTTCACGCATCTCACGTACTTCTTTTTGTAACTCAATTGCATTACGCTTTTGGGACAAGACATCTGCCCTTATTCTTTCAAACTCTTTACCAATTTCCGGATCACCTGCCACAATACGAGTACGCACCAATGCCTGATGTTCCCAGGTCCATGCTTCTTCCTGCTGGTATTCAACAAAGGCTTCCATAGAAGTCACCAATAAACCTGATGCACCACTGGGGCGTAAACGAGCATCAACTTCATAAAGTACACCAGAGGGTGTCAGTGAATTTAACATGTGAATAATACGCTGACCCAAACGCGCAAAAAACTGGGCATTATCAATCGGGTTCTTTCCATTAGTTATCTGATCATCACCACTGCTGTCGTGAATAAATACAATATCCAGATCGGAACCATAACCCAACTCTACTCCACCCAGTTTGCCATAACCGACAATAATGAAGCCGGGTATTTTATCTTTGCCATTAATTTTGCAATGCGGCGTACCATGGCGTGACACTAAATGAGTCCAAACCATAGTTAACACCTGTTCAAGAATTTGTTCTGCAATTGCCGTCAGGTGATCACTAACTACCATCAACGGCATAGCACCGGTGATATCTGCAGCGGCTACTCGTAATACATTGGATTGTTTAAAGTGACGCAAACTTTCCATTTGCTGTTCAAGATCAGCAGCTGCGATGCTGGTAAGACGGCTGTTCAATTCCAGTCTGAGCTTTTCCTTGTCCAGGGGTGCATACAATGAACGCGGATCGATTAACTCATCGAATAGTACCGGGTGCATCGTTAATAATTCGGTAATCCATGGACTGGCGGCACATAGTTTTACCAATTGTGATAACGCCATTGGATTTTCAACCAGCAAGGCAAGATAAACTGTGCGTCTGGCAATGGATTCAATCAATTGCATGATTCGTTGCAAACATAGATCCTGTTGTTCACAACCAGACACTGCCCCGAGCAACAATGGCATTAATTTATCCATGCGACTGCGGCCTTGTGAACTCAAGGATTGATAACTGGATGAATCATGTAATTGTTCTATTAGCTCAAGCGCTTCCCCGGCTTCTGTAAATCCCTGTTTTGACAAAAATATTGTTGCATCATCGCCTGTCAGTTCACCCTGCCATATTGCTTTATATTGGGCGCTGGCTTCATGCTCACTATGATTCCCTGAGTCTGTTTGGGGTGCAGAAAACACTTGTCCAAAATGACTTTCTACCTTGTTACGATGATTATCCAAATCTTTTTTAAATGTATTCCAGTTTTTGAATCCCATAGACCATGCTAGTCGTAAACGTTCTTCTTTTTCATCTGGCAAGCTGTGTTTTTGTTCATCATTGAATGCCTGTAATCGGTTTTCAACACGACGCAAAAACACATAGGCATTTGAAAGATCTTTAACTGCATAATCAGGTAAATAATTATCCCTGCCCAATAAAGCCAGGACTTTCTGTATTGCTCTTTCCTGTAAATGAATCTCACGCCCGCCTCGTATCAACTGAAAGGCTTGGCCAATAAATTCGACCTCACGAATACCACCCGGACCCAGCTTGATATTATTTTCCATTCCTTTACGTTCAACTTCGCGACTGATCATCTGTTTCATTTCACGCAAGGATTCAAATGTGCCGTAATCGAGATAGCGACGATAAACAAATGGCTTAAGGATATTCATGAGCTGTTCGCCCGCCACTTTATCTCCAGCAACAACACGTGCCTTGATAAAGGCATAGCGCTCCCATTCACGCCCATGAGTTTGGTAATACTCTTCCATCGCATCAAAACTCATTGCCAAAGAGGCACTATTACCAAACGGGCGCAATCTCATATCAGTACGATAAACAAAACCCTCTTCTGTTGATTCATCCAGAATATTTACCAGACGACGACCAAGTCGAACAAAGAATTCTTCATTGGAAATTCGGGGTGATTTGCCTTTTGTTTGACCGTCTTCAGGAAATGAAAAAATCAAATCAATATCAGACGAGAAATTCAATTCCCATGCACCCAGCTTGCCCATACCAATGACAACCATGGACTGAACCTGTTTGCTTTGTTCCCCAATCGGTTTACCAGATTCTTTTATTTCCCATGCGTACAGTTTTGTCAGTGCGCCATCAATACAGGCCTCTGCCAACCAGCTCAAGTCACGCAACACTTCATCCAGTTCTGCCCAACCAGCCAAATCACGCCATGCAATACGCACCATTTCCCTGCGTCTGAACTGGCGTAAATTTCTGGCTAATATTTCTTCATCATTGATGTTTTCAATGCTGGCTTGCAGGTTTGCCGGATAATCTTTTGCTGTGTAATCACGTAATAGATCACCTGAAGATAAAAGATCCGGTAATAACGCCGGGTGATGAATACAGCTTTCAGCCACGAAATGACTGGTCACCCATACCTGCGCCAACACATTCAGGAACTCATCATGAACCGGCGCGGTCAGACCTTCATCACTCAGCACTTCAATGTATTGCTGCCACTGAGCCGAGATGGTCTCTCGCAGGGGTGGGGGTATCCGGGTCAGTTCCGGGCTATGTGTACAATTTTCCGGCATGGTGTCTCAATAATGTGAACTAGTTGGCAAAACCAGAAATGCTGAAAAAGATAAAAAGTTATTATTATTCATGTGGTTAACTATATTCCTGACAGTATGGGATTCAAGCCGTCCGCTAAAGCTGAGGCACTGGCGTCCGATAGCACTCATTATAGAAAGTATACCCGCACCCTTGTTTCAGATGCAGGTATTTCAATCAACATAAAGATCTGTGCAGGAGAACATCCATGGAACTCAACGATTACCTGAAAATCATGGTCGCAAAAGAGGCCTCTGACCTCTATTTTGCAACAGGTGCACCGGTCAGCGCGAAAATCCACGGTCAGTTAAAGCCAATTGAACAGTCAACCATGCCTGCCGGTAAAGTGAAGGAAATTGCCTATCAAATCATGAATAATCAGCAGGTAGCTGAATTCGAACACAAACCGGAAATGAATCTGGCCATTTCAGAAGACAGTATCGGTCGTTTTCGTGTCAATATTTTCAAGCAACGTGGCGAAGTCGGTATCGTTATTCGCCACATTAAAACCGATATTCCACAATGGCAGGAATTAGGCCTGCCACCCATTTTGCGTGAACTAGTCATGCAAAAACGCGGTTTAATCCTGTTTGTAGGTGCGACCGGTTCGGGTAAATCCACATCACTGGCCTCGTTGATTGATTATCGTAACAGTAATGCCAGTGGTCACATTATTACCATCGAAGATCCGATTGAATTTATTCACAACCATAAGAAATCTATTATCACCCAACGTGAAGTGGGTATGGATACAGATACTTATGAAGATGCATTAAAAAACACCTTGCGTCAGGCTCCCGATGTGATTTTGATTGGTGAGATTCGTGAC
>DAOVJZ010000089.1 GCA_030632035.1 Granulosicoccaceae bacterium
CCGATTGAAATGCCTCCTTTACGTGAGCGTGTTGAAGATGTCCCGTTATTGCTCAATGAATTGATTGCACGTTTTGAGCATGAAGGCCGTGGTTCGGTACGTTTAACACCCGCAGCGGTGATTGCGCTTTGTCAGTACGACTGGCCGGGCAATGTGCGTGAGCTTTCCAATCTGGTAGAGCGATTGATCATCCTTTATCCATACGGTGTGGCAGATGTGCATGATTTACCAAACAAGTTTCAGGTTGAAGGAGTCAGTAGCAATCCAGAACAACCCATTCCAGTTATTCCGGACAGCATCTTGCCGGATACCCGTATAGACAATTCCCCACGTTTACCGCGCAATGGTATCGATCTCAAGGAACACCTGACTACGCTTGAGGCCAACTTCATCAAACAGGCACTGGATGAATGTGGTGGTGTTGTTGCCCATGCCGCCAATATGCTGGGCATGCGTCGAACCACCTTGGTTGAGAAAATGCGCAAGCTTGGTTTGCAACGGGCCGAGACGGAAGCCAGTTAGTCTGTCATTTACCTGATCTATCTGTGGGAGCGATGGTCTCTGTTGCTCCCACAGCTCCTGTGAAAAGTTCTTTGCCCCTGCCATTTTCTTGACCTCCTGTTTTTCTGGTTTCTGTAACCCACTAATATTTCTATAAATATATTTTCAGGCACGCTTCTTGCTATATGTATTATGCATGTCTTTTTTCTGACGTGTGGAAATAACAGGGCAATTTCAGGAGTGTGTATGAGTAACGTGAATTCTGAACAAAATATAGATTTGGAAAAGGCATTTGTTGCCTTTAATCAGGTATCTGATCAGTTGGTGTCGTCTTATCATGTGCTTGAGACACGTGTTGCTGAATTGACAGATGAATTGGCAGAGACCCGATCCAAGCGTGAATCAGAGCTCCAGCAAAAAGAACGCATTGCTGATCGTTTACAAACTCTTTTGACGGCATTACCTGCCGGTGTAGTTTTGCTTGATGGTAATGGTGCTGTACAGGAGTGTAATCCAGCTGCAATTGATTTGTTAGGTGAACCGCTCATTGGTGAAATCTGGGTCGATATTATTGGACGTTCATTTTCCCCGCGTGCTGATGATGGTCAGGAAGTTTCTCTAAAGGATGGACGGCTTGTCAGCATTACAACCAGTTCATTAGGTAGTGAACCTGGCATGATTTTGTTGTTGAAAGACATGACTGAGAATCGGCGTATGCAGGAAACACTGGATCGCAGTAAACGATTAAGTGCAATGGGTGAGATGGCGGCTTCATTAGCACACCAGATAAGAACCCCGTTGTCTTCAGCATTACTTTATTCATCACATTTATCCACGCGTGATATTAATAATGACGATCGGCAACGTTTTGCTGACAAGGTATTGTCACGTTTGCGTGATTTGGAAAAGATGGTAAATGACATGTTGTTGTTTGTTCGCGGCGAACAAATGACAAGTGAAGAAATTTTGATCGATGACCTGCTGGATGATGTCGAGCAGGTACTTGAACCCCGACTGGCTGCTAATCATTCTGAATTTAACATTATCCATAAGACTCCCGGGATACTTTTGCATGGTAATCGTCAGGCGTTACTGGGTGCACTATTGAATTTGGTCTCTAATGCAATGGAAGCGGGTGACAAGGGAACCCGTTTGTTGCTCGAAACCTCGTTTATTACCGGTAGTGTAATTGAAATCAAATTGACGGATAACGGTCCGGGTTTATCAGCAGAAGAACAAGAACGTGTGTTTGAGCCCTTCTTTACAAAACGTGCTGGTGGTACTGGTCTGGGACTGGCTGTTGTGCAGGCCGTTGCACAGGCACATCAAGGGCATGCATGGGTTACATCAGAACAGGGTAAGGGTGCCACATTTGGTCTTAATTTGCCGGTAAAGATAGAAAGTAAAAATACGTTTTCAATTCCAAATACAAAAGTAGCGGGTTTATAAAAATAAATAGCTGGAGTTAATTATGTCTCAATCCACAGTGTTAGTTGTTGAAGATGATCAGTCATTACGTGAAGCCTTGCATGATACGCTGGAAATAGCGGGTTATTCTGTTACAACGGCAGAAGATGGTAACGCTGCCTTGCGTGTTCTGGAACAGGAAGAAGTCAGTATGGTGGTGAGCGATGTTCAGATGGAGCCGATGGATGGTTATACATTGCTCAAGAAAATAAAAAATACCAAGGGTGATTTACCGGTAATGTTAATGACAGCCTATGGTGATATTCAGAAGGCAGTACAGGCCATGCATGAGGGTGCAGTTGATTATCTGGTTAAACCTTTTGAAGCAGAAGTGTTGGTGAATATGGTGGAGCGTTATATTCGTCAACCAGAACCTGAAGAAACAGATTTTATTACCCATGATTCGTCAACGCTTGAAGTAAAAGAAATAGCAAAACGTGTTGCTGATACTGAAGCAACAGTACTCATTAGTGGAGATAGCGGAACCGGTAAGGAAGTACTGGCACGTTTTATTCACAATAATTCACCACGCGTGAATGCACCTTTTATTGCAATTAACTGCGCGGCTATTCCGGATAACATGCTGGAAGCAACCTTGTTTGGTTATGAAAAAGGAGCATTTACCGGTGCTTATAATGCCTGCCCGGGTAAATTTGAACAGGCTAATGGTGGAACGCTGTTGCTGGATGAAATTTCAGAAATGGATATGGGTTTACAGGCCAAGTTACTCCGCGTGTTGCAAGAAAGAGAAGTAGAAAGACTTGGCGGTCGCAAAGTGATTGAACTGGATGTGCGCGTGCTGGCAACAACCAACCGTGTTTTGAAAGATGAAGTGGCTACAGGTAACTTCCGTGAGGATTTGTTCTATCGGTTGAATGTTTTCCCAATGTACTTAAAACCATTACGTGAAAGAACAGCTGATATTTTGCCCCTTGCAGAACGGATTGTAGAGCGAATTGCTATTAGGAGTAGCCGCCCTGTTCCCGAGTTTTCCAGGGATGCAAAACATTATCTTAAAACCAACCCTTGGCCGGGTAATGTGCGTGAGCTTGATAACATGATGCAACGTGCACTGGTATTACAACGTGGTAATTTGATTGATGTTGATGACATCCTGTTTGAACACATTGATGTGCCATCGGTTTTGGTAAAGAGTGATGAGGATGATACACATGAAGGTTTGAGCGGAGATCTCAAGAGTCGTGAGCAGGATATTATTCTGGAGTCATTACGTGAATCAGGGGGTAGTCGCAAGAAAACATCCGAGAAACTAGGTATCAGTCCACGTACATTACGTTACAAACTGGCACGTATGCGCGAGGCGGGAGTCCAGATTCCGGGTGATGTTGGTACGGAAACTGCATAGTTAACTTGAATTACAGGGGGAGATAAGAAATGAAACCAATTACAGCCGATCAGCTTTTGGCCCAAATGAAGGCAATTACACAGGCGGCACAGGGCGGTGCGGTTTCACCTGCAGAAAAAACAGAGGGTGTCGATTTTTCCAATATGCTTAAAGGCGCAATGGATACAGTTAATGCAAACCAAATGAAATCTGCTGAAATGAAAAAGGCGTTTGAACTAGGTGACCCTAATGTGGATTTATCACAGGTCATGATATCGATGCAAAAGGCGAGTATTTCATTTCAGGCTATGGTGCAGGTGCGTAACAAACTGGTGAATGCTTATCAGGACGTGATGAATATGCCGGTGTGATGGAATTCACATATTTCCTGTTGGTTTTGTGGTAAAAAAATAATGATGAGGTATCTATGGCTGAGGTAAATCCAGAACAAATTGCAGCACCGGCACGTGGTTTTAACGCCTTGCCGGTTTTGAAGCAATTGGGTTTGATGATAGGGCTGGCCGCGAGTGTTGCTCTTGGCGTGGCTGTTGTGATGTGGGCGCAGACGCCTAACTATCAAATGTTGTACAGCAATTTGTCAGACAAGGACGCCGGGCTTGTCATGGATGCACTCGAAAAATCAAAGATTGAATATACCGTAGATCAAAGATCCGGTTCTGTTCTTGTTGCAGGCTCAAGAGTACATGACGCGCGGATGTTATTGGCGGCACAGGGTTTACCTAAAAGTGCAGGTGGTGGTTTTGACTCGATGGGTGAGGATCAAGGTTTTGGTGTCAGCCAGTTTCAGGAAAAGGCACGTTACCATCGTGCAATGGAAGAAGAGCTGGCCAGGACTATTATGACGCTGGCCAATGTGCAAACAGCCCGTGTTCATCTTGCTGTTCCCAAGCAATCTGTATTTGTACGCAATCGTAGAAAGCCGAGTGCTTCCGTTGTTCTGAATTTATATGGGGGACGTAACCTGCAAGCAGGACAGATTGAGGCCATTGTTCATATGGTTGCCTCCAGTGTTTCGGAACTGGATACTAATCAGGTATCAGTCATTGATCAAAAGGGCCGGTTGTTATCAAAGAGCATGCAGGATGGCGACTTGTCATTAACGGCCGGGCAGTTCGATTACAAACGTCGTCTGGAAGAACATTATTCACGTCGTGTTGAAGATATCCTGACTCCGATTATCGGTGTCGGCGGAGTCAAGGCACAGGTTGTGGCTGATCTTGATTTCACAACGGTTGAACAAACACAGGAATCATACAATCCTGATTTACCCGCTGTGCGTAGTGAGCAAGTGGTGGAAGAAATCAGTTCTGGCAGTGGCCTGTCATCGGCAGGTGTACCGGGCGCACTATCCAATCAACCTGGACAGGGTAATATTACACGTGGTTCTGGTGCAGAAGGCCAGCCCTCACCGCGTAATAGCAGTCGCCGTTCTGTCCTGAACTATGAACTTGATAGAACGATTAGTCATACACGTCGTTCAGCAGGTGGTTTGCGGCGTCTGTCAGTTGCAGTGGTGATTGATAACAAGCAGGTGCTGGATGAGGCTGGAGAAGCATCCAAGGTCAAATTATCAGATGAAGAACTTGTGCGTGTGGTGAGTCTGGTCAAAGACACAATTGGGTTTGATGCCCAGCGGGGCGATACGGTGAATGTCATTAATGCGGCATTCTCCCAGCAACCTGAGCCAGAACCACTACCAGAACAGGCGATTTGGGAACAACCCTGGGTATGGGATATTGCTAAACAGGCACTGGGCGGGCTGGTAATATTGCTCCTTATTTTTGGTGTATTGAAGCCAGTACTGGCTTCTTTGGCTAAACTTGGTCAAGAGGCTGGTGGGGGTATAATAAGCGGGTCTGATGATGTGATGTTTGCCGGAGGTGATGCTTCTGCTCCCGGTGCTGGTATGGTCACCCAGCAGGCACAGGAAAGGCAACGATTAAACCAGAGTTATGAAGTGAATATGAATACAGCTAAACAAATGGTCGCGCAGGACCCCAAGCGGGTAGCCCAGGTGGTCAAGAGTTGGGTAGGTTCAGGTGGTGAAGAGTGAGTGAGCTTCCTTCCAAATTTGATGGTATAGATCGAGCCGCCATCTTCTTGTTGTCTCTCGGCGAGAATGAGGCCGCAGAGATTTTAAAACACATGGGACCCAAAGAGGTACAAAAAGTGGGTATGGCCATGTCGACCTTGCATAATATTACCCGTACGGATGTTGCTACTGTTATGTCCTATTTTCTGGCAGAGGCTGAAAGTTTTACTGCTTTGGGTGTGGGCAGTGATGAATATATCCGTTCTGTTCTTACAAACGCACTGGGTGAAGAGAAGGCCAATGGTGTCATTGATCGAATCCTGATGGGTGGCAAGACTCAGGGATTGGAAACACTTAAATGGATGGAGCCACGAGGAGTGGCAGAAGTGATTCGCCTTGAACACCCGCAGATTATTTCAATTATTCTTGCTTATCTGGAAGCTGATCAGGCCGCAGATATTCTGTCTTTTTTCCCGGATCGGGTAAGAACAGATATTATGATGCGTATCGCCTCGCTTGATGGCATTCCCCCCTCGGCATTAACCGAACTGAATGCAATAATGGAAACACAATTTGCCGGTGCCAGCACCAATATCAAAACCTCCAGTGTGGGTGGTGTTAAAACAGCGGCCAATATCCTTAATAATCTGGAAGGTGCCTCTGAAGCAGATATTATTGAGAAAATTAAAGAAGTGGATTCTGATTTGGGTCAGGCAATTCAGGATAATATGTTTGTCTTCGAAAATCTGCTTGAAATTGATGATAAGGGTATCCAGTCATTACTCAGAGAAATTTCATCTGAGATACTGATCGTTGCACTGAAGGCAGCACCTGATCCACTCAAGGAAAAAATATTCAACAATATGTCCAAACGTGCCAGTGAAATGTTACGTGATGATATGGAAGTACGTGGAGCAGTTAAACTGAGTGAAGTTGAAGCTGCACAAAAAGAAGTGCTGGCCATTGCAAGGCGCATGGCAGATGCAGGTGAAATCACGCTGGGTGGTCATGGTGATGAATATGTCGACTAAAATCATTTCTGCCGATAAGCTGACCGAGAGTGAACGTTGGCGACCACCATCATCAAATGAGAAAACAACAAGCAAGG
>DAOVJZ010000119.1 GCA_030632035.1 Granulosicoccaceae bacterium
ATGGTGTTGAGCCACGCCGATTGTTGCTAACCGAGGTCTCCACCAGCAAGTCAAAATCCCTGCCCTTTAAATTCAAATATTTCCAGAGTTTTGAAGGAGATATACTATTGCCGGAAGATTTTATCGCCAGTCGTATCAAACTCAATATAAAATCCAATCGTACAAATATTGAAAAAACGGTCAAATGGCCGACTACATAACCAGATTAAACTACTAGAATCTACTAATACGGTTTATTCAGGGCTTCCCAGATTCCTATGATGAGAACAATAGTCGCACTCTTCGGGCTTTTACTTTTTTCCTCCATACCAGTGTATGCAGAGAATAATAACGACAATCTATCTGAATATGATGTTTGTCAGATGATTGCGAGTAAACTGGGTAGTGTTAATCTGTCTGATTGTCTGGAAATGGATCTTCAGCTTACCGGTGCCAACTCTGTTAATAATATTCCTATCCTGCAGAAAGAGTATCCACCACTTAAGCGTCGTAAGCCGCAGGCAAGGGTATTGGTCATTGGCGGTATCCATGGTGATGAGTATGCATCGGTAAGTGTTGTCTTCAAGTGGATGAAAAAATTGAATCGGTATCATTCGGGGCTATTCCATTGGCGTGTGATTCCATTACTGAACCCGGATGGCTTGCTACGCAAAAAGTCCCAGCGCATGAATGCCAATGGTGTTGATCTCAATCGTAACTTCCCAACACCAAACTGGGAAAAGGAAAGCACTCATTACTGGGTGAATCGTACCAGTCGAAATCCGCGCCGTTATCCTGGTAAAGCCCCCCTGAGTGAGCCTGAGTCACGTTGGTTTGCGCAGGAGATTGAAGACTTCAAACCGCATGCAATTGTATCAATTCATGCACCACACGGCATTCTGGATTTTGATGGCCCACCCAAACCCCCCAAGCGTTTTGGCCAGTTGCATTTACACTTGTTAGGCACCTATCCGGGTTCACTCGGAAATTATGCAGGCGTGCACAAAGAGATCCCTGTGATCACGATTGAGTTGCCAAGAGCAGGTATTATGCCAACCAGAAGTGAGATCAGTCGTATCTGGGTTGACCTGATACGCTGGCTGAGAGGTAACTTGCCAAAAAAGACTGAACAGACACCTGTTCAGGTTAACCGTAATGGTCAGGCTGGGCCTTCGTAAATAATCCGCCAGTTCCCGTCTTTTTCCCTATGCCAGTACTGACGCTTATTGGCAACTTGTTTGAAGTTGTTACTTTTGTATTTCTGTTTGAAGTTAATCACGATTGTGTCTTTAGCACCGGGGTAGCGGTACATACTGATATCAGATAAATCAATTTTGATAAAAGTTTTGTGTTTATTGACCCGTTTTTTGTGTTTGGCCCATGACCAGTAATTTTTGTTACCACCCTTGAATGATTTTGAGTAGTGGGCAAGGTAGCGGCTGGTTTTCAGGCTCTCCCAATCCTGTTCCCATTGTTTCAGGAGTGAGGAGAATGTTTTTTGTTCTTCCAGCCACTCATCCTGCTCTAGCCAATCGATGCCATTGGTAATCACAACCGGTGTTTTACCCACTTCTACAAATGGTTTCAGGGCAGAAAAGTCCGGATTACTCATGGCTACACAACCATCACTGGCAAGCGGGGGGCGGCTGTAAGTGTCTGTGGGCGTACCATGTAACCAGATTCCATAACCGGTTTTTCCAAGTCGTTTATCCCAATCATTTGGGTAGTTAATGGGATAGGCACCGGTGCCATAAAAATCAGGTAATTTTTTATCCGGGATATGTTTAGTCACATAATAAACACCCAGAGGAGTTTTTTTGTCACCCTGTTTCTTTTTTACTGCACCTTTTTTGCCACTGGAAATATAGTAATCGTTAATGATACGGGGATAGGTTGATCGAGAATCAAAAACATAAAGTCGGGATGTTTTTAGATCGACAACAATGATGTGTTTGTATTTTTTATCAGTGTAGAGCAGATTATTTGGAACTTTTCCTGCCTTTGGTGAGCTGGCATGATGTCGCCAGCGCTGACGCGCTTCTTCACGTAATGCAGTGACAATTTTCTTTGATACACCGGAGTTGGCACCAAAGTTGGAAATCCCCTGGGTGCGTGCTTGCAGTAAATCGGCATAGATTAGTTGTGCCAGTTTGAAATGGGGTTTCTTGTTAACCAGCGTTTCCATATTTTGTAGTGCCACATCAATACGCTGGTGTTGTAAGTCATTCAGGGCTTTTATTAGCAACCCCTCAATTTCATTGATATGTTGATGTTCAGTAGTGTGGTTTTGTGCCATTACAGACGCATTGATAGATGACAATAAAAGGGCGAGCAACAAGGTGATACCAGTATTAGAAATACGGCAGATAACAAGATTTCTGATTAGATGAAATAAATAAATACCGGGTTTCATAGACAGCTCCTGAGGGCTTGCGCCATCAGTACTAATATATAGCAAAGTTCTTCAGCTCCAACAGGTTTCTAGCCACCAATTGTTTCCTTGAAAATCCGCCAGTTACCATTAACTTTTTGCATTATAAGGGTTTTTTTGTTTTTATCCCTGAAACGATTGGAATGATAATCTTGCAGGAATATCAGGCGGGCAGTGGAATCATTGATAAAGGTGATTTCGGGTTGTTCAACATTTACCTTAATAAAGTTGGGTTTGGTTAAGCGATCATGTCGGCGTTTATTCCATATCCGGCGTGGCATCCCTCCCGGTGTCTGGAAATTGGGTGCGTAATACACCAGATAATCCTTTGGCTTTTGAGATGCCCAGGCCTGTGACCAGCCGTACAGAACGGACAGAATCTGGTTCTTTTCTTCCTCGTAAGAAAAGATAGATTTTTTTTCGATAGCGGGTAATTTTTTTTCTGAAAGCGTAATGAATTTTGTAGCTGATTCCTTTACAGATGATTTTGCGGAACTTCCTGTTGCGTAGGAAAAGCGATTAATCAAGGCGAGCTGAACATCTACCGGTTTTTTCTTGCTACCCTGATCCATTTCCAAAGCACGGTTATAGGCGATTACGGCCATCTTGGAATAGATGTTGCCAATATTTTCATAAGCGGTTGCATAACTGGGGTGGGTGTTGATAGCGCTAATTAATGCATCTCTGGCCTGATGATATTTTTCCTGTTGGGCATACAGTGTGGCCAGATTATTCCAGGGTTCGGGATTGTTTGGATAATCTCTGGTTAGTGACTTAAAGGCATTGATGGCCTGACGGGTCTTGCCGGATTTTGCCATCACCATGCCTTTTATAAATCGGGCATCAGGATCTTTGGGATTACTTTTGAGTGTATTGTTGGCAATTTTCAGAGCAGTTTCAATTTTACCACTGTTAAATAATTGATAGGCATTGTCGAGCTGGCTACTGGCAGAGGCATGAGCCAGACAAAAAATATTCAGAAGTAACAGAGCTGTGGTGATTTTTATTATATTCAGCATCGCACTAAGTATTCTCGAAAAGGGTGAGTTATCTACGTCTTGAGCTATTATACTGATTTTTCAGTTTTCTGCTCCTCCAAGCCGACGAAGCATCTGTCTTCGGAACCAGAGGAACCCAGCAGAGAAACCAACCAGTATCATCAAAACATTAACTGTTACCAAAGAAAGCCATGAATCATATTGGTTCGTAGTAGAGGATGAGCCACCATGTGCTTCAGATGAAGACCCCATTTCTATAATTTGCTCTTCTAGGATATCGTTTTGTTTTTGCAGATCCTGGATTTGTTTGTTTCCGGTTTTGTCTGCTGACAGGCTGGAAATCTTTTTGTTCAGTTTTTCCGCCTGTTTGCGTAAGTCACGATTTTGTTTCTGAAGACCTTCAATTTTTTCACTGGCATCACCATTGTTTGAACCACTAGTCTCATTTTTTAATGCTTCATATCTGTTTTTCAATTCGTTATGGGATTTTCTCAATTTTGTGAGTAAGTCCTTGGCTGGCCTGTCAGGCGTGACATAGGTCTTTTTAATCCAACCCTCAATGCCTTTTTCAGTTTTGATGCGAATAAAATTACCGTCTTCTTCCAATATTTCCAGTTTCATACCTGTGTGTACAATGGCATGTGGTGCAATGCGGTTTCCGGTTTCCTTTCTGACGCCAACACGTAGCCGATCATCAACGTAGACAGTTTCAGCCTGAGCTGCTGAAAGATGGATAGCAAAAAGGAAAAGCAAAACAATGCGTGTGAAATTTTTACTGGAAAATGTGAGATGCATGTATATTCTGATATCAATTGTTTGTTTATTATTTACCTGTTTGTTAATCCTCGGACTTCTTTGGAAGTCACTCTACACAGGCACCCTAATAAATATAGACTAAAGATATGATTTTACAGGCAAATAATAATTTGTTTGCTAAATAGAAAATTCTTTATCAATATAAATCATAGAGTTACGCCATAAAGCATGATTAATATTGGAACGAAATCGGTTTTTCTGGTTAAAATGAAAACACCATCACAAAATAAATCATCTATGCTACATATGTTAATTATCGTGTCATTAACCTTGTTAACACACGATAAGAAAAGTGTTACGGTTGCATACCATTTTTAAGGAGCTTAAACCATGTTTGGGAAGGGAAAGAAACTTCGCAAAGTCACCAAAATTGATACCTTGGTGGGGCAAAGTACAGAATTAAAGGGCGATGTCTATTTTAAAGGTGGTATCCATGTTGATGGCGCTATCAAGGGTAATGTGATTGCCGAAATTGACAGTGGTTCTTCATTGACGCTGAGTGAAAATGGCAGGATTGAAGGTGATGTCAGGGTTCCTAATGTGGTGCTTAATGGCACAGTCATTGGTGATGTTCATGCCATTGAAGGTATTGAATTGGCAGCCAATGCGCGTGTTAAGGGTAATGTATATTACAACCTCATTGAGATGGCCATGGGCGCAGAGGTCAATGGCAGTCTGGTGCACCGGAGTGAACCCATGCCCATAAAACAGAAGGTTGTAGAAGAGAAAAAAGCAGCGCCGGAGCAGAAGCCCGTGCAGGGAACAACCGCACAAAAAATGGGGGCAATGCCAGGTACCCCTTCGGTTCAATAGTACTTGATTAAAATACTCAGGTAATTATAATTCCTGATACAGGATTTCCTGAATCAGGTTTTTTACAGAGGTAAGCAGTAATGAATACAGCAGTTTCAGAAACAGAATCCCCACTCATCTTCACCGATGCAGCGGCCAATAAGGTCAGACAACTCATTGAAGAGGAAGGCAACGAGAATCTCATGTTACGTGTTTATATCATGGGAGGAGGTTGTTCCGGTTTTCAGTATGGTTTCAAATTTGATGAAACCGTCAATGAGGGTGACACTACAGTCGAAAATGATGGAATGAAAGTGTTGGTCGATCCAATGAGTTTCCAGTATCTGATGGGTGCCGAGATCGATTACAAGGAAGACCTGTCTGGTGCACAATTTGTTATCAACAATCCAAACGCATCAACCACTTGTGGTTGTGGTTCGTCCTTTTCTGTTTAATTCCTCAACTAAAACAACCTGTTAAAGATTAGGGTATAATACCTGTTCTCCAGGCAGCCGG
>DAOVJZ010000216.1 GCA_030632035.1 Granulosicoccaceae bacterium
ATACAAACTCCACACCAGTGGTTTGCGCCAGATACCAGGCGTATACCAACCGGCCAGCCTCAGACCGTGCAATACAAATAGTGCGATACCCAAAATCGCAACAACAAGACCATTCGGTTCAACCAATTCAAAAATCCAGAACAACAAAAACAGGGCCAGACTACTCAGATCAACCCAGCGTCGATTAGTCAACTCAACTGTTTCATCCACCCCCCTTTCGATAAAGAACGGGATCACTCGACGACCCATGGTAAAAATCAGTGCAACAATAAGATACAAACCGGAATACAAACCAATACGCACACCCTCTTCCACGATCCCCATGACGCCTAGATAAAATACAACATTACTGGCCATCATTAATAACAGTTTTGTAACAATGGCAAAATTAATCCATTGTTTTACCTTGAGGATCGGAATTACAGAAAAGATGACCAGTAATACCATAAAAGCAATGTCTGCTGTGGCGATTATCAGGATTGGAACATTGCCTGCCATAAATAAAACTCGCGCGACCACCCACAATAAAAACAACACAGCCAGTCCCCAGCCATGCAAGGTTTGTATGCCGGTCCAGTTTTTGATCGCCGTTAACAGGAAACCAGCAACCACTGCCATCGCATATCCATAAATCATTTCATGTGCATGCCAAACTTGTGATGAAACCGCACCAAAGTCATGCTGCCAGTTAAAAATATAAACAGCCATCCACACTAATACCGAGATAACAGCAAACAAACCGGCACCAAGAAAAAACGGGCGAAAGGCAAGCGCGAACAAGGCAAATTGATTCGTCGTCGTAGAATTTTCTTCAATATTAAGCATCATCACTCCAGAGTGAATTAAATAACTCAGTGTAATAGTAAGGATTTAATAGTGTAACGTAATTGACCTTAATCAAAATAGCTATATCCCGCATAAGACTTAGGGGTAAAGAAAAGGCCGCATAAGCGGCCTTTTTATTCAATATGACAATTAAAACAATAACACAACACCACATCTTTCTTTAAATTATAACCAGAGTCACCCCATAGAACAGGATCAATATTGTCATCCATTTTTGATAAGTAGCCTCATTTGGTTTTTTAAATAATGTATGACCAATCGTTACATAGACAAATATTGAAATAATTGGGGAAATAAAACTATTAACAGTGAACACGTCTGGTTTATATATTAAAAGAACAAGAATTTGCGCTGTTCCAAAGACAATATACCCAAATGCTATATTTGACAGAATTTCTTTTTTTGTATGAAATCTGGATGATGACAAGATCGTCAACAACCCTCCACCCATATTAGAAATACCATGAACAAACCCCATAAATGCGAGATAAATATTTATGTGTTTATTCAACAACTCCCTCATTATGGTTTTCGCCCTCTCATACGACCTTATAATTGCTGTGATTAATAGCATAATGCCAATAATAAAGTTCATGTCCACAGAGAATGCTTTTGATAAAACTAGAAATAGCCCAACTGCTATAAAAGGAATTGTAAATACAGCAAAATTTTTACCCAGATGAACATATTCCTTTCCTCTTGCCACCTGAAAACAACTAATACTTATTGAGGCGGGTAACAAGAAAGAAATTGTCTCTTCAAATGAATAACCCAATAAAAGACATGTTGGGGTACCAAAGACAAGTAATCCAACACCAAAAATAGATTGGAATATTGAAAATACCAGTATTACGATAACTATCGTGAGTATGTCTTCAGGCATCCTAAAATTTAATCCTGCAGTTAATCCTGAAAAATGCTTAGATATTTGTCTCGATAATCAATTCATATTATCCAGAATCGCTTTCTTGACCGCATCCAGTGTCGCATCCACTGTCAACATACGATTAGAGCCTTCACATTGTTTGATCGCTGTATCGGGATCTTTCAAGCCATGCCCCGTCAGTGTACAAACCACTTTACTGCCTTCCGGAATCTTGCCTGATTTTATGTCACGCATTGCACCTGCCAAAGAAGTAGCAGAAGCTGGCTCACAGAATATACCTTCACGTTCCGCCAGCATTTTTTGTGCCGCCAGAATCTCTGTATCACTGCATTCATCAAACCAGCCTTTAGATTCTTTTTGTACCTTCCATGCCTTGTCCCAGCTTTGCGGATGACCAATACGAATAGCCGTTGCAACTGTTTCCGGATTATCGACCATTTCACCACGCATGAACGGTGCAGAACCGGAAGCCTGGTAACCGACCATAACGGGACAACTGTTTACGATACCGTGCTCATGATATTCAGAATAACCCATCCAGTGCGCTGAAATATTACCGGCATTACCGACGGGTAAACAATGATAATCCGGTGCGGCACCCAGTTCTTCCAGAATTTCGAATGCGGCTGTTTTCTGGCCTTGTAAACGGAACGGGTTGATTGAGTTTACAATCGTTACCGGTGCTTCTTTACCAACCTGTTTTACCAGTTCCATGCCATCATCAAAATTACCATTAATCTGGATCACAACGGCACCATGAATCATGGCCTGCGCCAGTTTACCCAATGCAATCTTGCCATCCGGAATCAAAACAAAGGCAGTGATCCCGGCACGTGCTGCATAAGCCGCTGCTGCTGCCGAAGTATTACCGGTTGAAGCACAAATGATCGCCTTACTGCCTTCTTCCACGGCCTTGGTCACGGCCATGGTCATACCACGATCCTTGAATGAACCAGTGGGATTCAGTCCTTCATACTTTACATAAATATCAACATTCTTACCCAGGTCACCGGGAATGTTGTTTAAACGAATCAATGGCGTGTTGCCTTCACCCAGACTGATAATGCGTGTGTCATCATGTACCGGCAAACGATCACGGTACTTATCAATCAAACCTGTATAACGAGTATGAAAAGTCATTTTATTTCCTCAGTCTAAATCTTGTCTTCAAAATATTCAGTCACTATCAAGCCGTTCCATGCGAATACGCACTACACTGCCGCTAATAGAACTCAGTGCCTCAATAGCACTGATAGCTTCGTTCATGTTTTTCTCTATCACTTTATGTGTCAACATAATCAAATCCGCATTACTGCCTTCGCTGGCAGGTTCTTTTTGTATCATGGCTTCAATGCTGATGCCCTTGCTTCCAAGAATATTAGCCACTTCTGCCAGCACACCCGGTTTATCCACCGCATTCATGCGCAAGTAATAAGCTGTCTCGACCTCATCCATTGGCAAGATAGGCACATCAGACAATGCATCCGGCTGGAAGGCCAAATGCGGCACACGATTTTCCGGATCTGTTGTCAGGGTACGCACGACATCAACAATATCGGCCACCACGGCAGATGCCGTCGGTTCAGCACCGGCACC
>DAOVJZ010000115.1 GCA_030632035.1 Granulosicoccaceae bacterium
ATGGCACCACTTTCGGTATGCACTGCTCGAATAGGATTATCCAGAGTAAGAGAATTGCTGGCACCGCTACGATTGCGATCGGGAGCAACTACAGTAATGTCGGCAATTGAAGAAAGCGCATCTGCCAGACAAAGAATGCCCGGTGCCTGATAGCCATCATCATTGCTGATCAATATTTTCATATGGTGGCCAACAAGAAATAAAATAAATTAGATTAGATTTCAACACCCTGTACTGCGCACTATACTGAAAACCGATCATATGTCCAACGTTATTTGTCCAGCATTTCCACACACGTCTATAATAACAGACGCCATGACCAAAAATAAAAAGATCTCTGATGAAGATGCCCGACTGTTTCGTGATGCCATGAAACAAACTCGCCCTATACAAACAGACAAGGTTTCCTTCAATAAAAGACGCCCCAAACCGATTCCACGCCAACGTCTGCAAGATGAGCAACAAGTCATGGACGATCTGTTATCTGATGCATTTGATGTATCCGATGTCGAGACCGGTGAAGAACTCATGTTTGCACGTACCGGCCTACAACATAATGTCCTGCGCAAACTACGACGCGGACAATTCCCTGTAGAAGAAGAACTGGATCTGCATGGTCAAACTGTCAATACTGCCCGTATTGCGATGACTGAATTTTTACACCATTGTCTGGGTAGAAGATTGCGCTGTGTGCGTATTGTTCATGGCAAGGGGTTTCGATCCAAAAACCAGAAGCCAATTTTGAAAAACAAGGTCAATAACTGGCTACGTCAGCGTGATGAAGTACTGGCCTTTTGTTCTGCCCGACCTGTTGATGGCGGCACGGGTGCCGTCTATATACTATTGAAAACAAGTTAAGGAGAAACTGATGAAATCCATATTAAAATTATGCTTTATCCCCCTGCTCTGCCTGTATGGATTCACGCTGTCTGCCGCCCCCGATAAACCACAATACAACCGCATTAACTTGCAGGCTCAGGCATCAGAAGAAGTGAATAATGATCGTATGCAGGTACAACTTTCCGCACAGGCAGAAAACAAAGATCCCGCTATTGTTGCAAAACAAATCAACGCCGATATGACCTGGGCAATTCAGGTTATACAACCATATAAAAATATCAAAACCAGCACTGGCAATTACACCACCCACACGGCTTATCAGAAATCTGTTTTTCAACACTGGGTCGGGCAACAGGCCTTAATTCTCGAAAGTGGTGATGTGGAGACCTTAAGCACACTCATTGGACAGCTTCAGACAAAACTACAGATCAAATCCATGCAGTTTATTGTTTCTACTGAACTCAGGAAGAATAGTGAAGATAAATTGATCTCAGAGGCGCTGGCGGCGTTTAAGGCACGTTCGCAACTTATTCAAAAAAACATGAATGCGAAAGCGTATAAAATTGTGAATATGACGATCAGCACGTCACCTCATAGACGTCCACCCATCATAATGACCGAAATGCGTACTACGTCCATGATGAAGGCTCCGGCTGTAGAAAGTGGTACCAGTGAAATAAAAGTGACCGTATCAGGAACAATAGAGTTAATTGAGTAGATAAACTTGAACAATAATCCTGAATTTATTGTTTCATGAGCTCAACAATCACCGTCTTGGCAATAAAACCGAATATGCCCAGACCCAGTGCCAGAAATATAATAAACATGCCAAACTTGCCAGCCTTGGACTCCTGCCCCAGCTTGTACATGATGAACATCATATAAAGGATCAGCCCACCGACCCCTATGGAGAGGGATATGCTCTCAAACTCTTCAATACTCACGAATTAACCCCGGACGAATAACTCAAAACGATGGCGTATTTTAATATATCGAAAGAGCTTCTAACAGGGAATATCAGAAAACAAGCCTGATTTCACCCGGTTATTTTACCTTGAATGTAGTCGCCCACTGGATAGGCTTGTGCATAATAGTAAACATGTCCTTCTCCCCACCATAGACAATGAGTGAAAATGCAAATACCACGCCCATATCTTCATGACGGAAACCCATCTCACCAAAAAAAACAGAACCATTTTTTGCCACCACATTACTCTTTAACCAGGCAGTATATGCAACTGCCTCTTCATGATTATTTGCATAGGTGATTTTCAGGTCTCTTCTCCTGCATTCCTTGATATCCGGAATTAATTTTTCTGCAAAAGACCATAAGGTATCTTCGTCCAGCCTTTGCATCTGCTTTGGATCGAATAATTGAAATGAAATACAAAGCAAATCCAGACGCGTGTTACCCATATACAGATTTTTCTGTAACTCATCGCCTGACGGCTTCTCTTTCTGACCAAACAGTTTTTTTAAAAAACCCAAGAAATATTTCCTTCAGAAATTATTGATTTAAAAAATCACTTTTTTGACCAAAAATCCGATTGCAACCAGAACAATCAGCCCCAACACCTTTTGCATGACCTTGGGGGGCAATCGTGATGAACCCAACCATGAACCGGCAAACCCCCCAATCAAAACAGCAATAATAAGGGGTACATAATTACTGAACTCTATTGAGTGATATTGTAGACGTGCTATTAATCCTGAACAGGAAGTCATCCAGATAAAAATGGCCCCACAGGCGGCGGCCTCTTTTTCTGTCCCCAGACCCAGCAGAATAATCAGTGGCACCAGATAAATACCACCTCCTATCCCAACAATACCAGCAATTAATCCCAATACTGCCCCGCTAATAATAGAAGTCATTAATTGGGCATGCTCACCAAGATCAATTTTCATGGACAGGTTGTCCCAGACATAAATGCGCAGTGCCACAAAAACCAGTGATGCCAACAGCACCCAGTAAAATTGGTCTTTTGGTAATTCCAGCGAACCACCCAGATAGGCCGCAGGCATAGATGACAACACAAACGGCAAGATCAGGTTCCAGCGTGCATGACGCCGCCTGATGTAATTAAAACTACTGACTGTAGTAACAAACAGATTTAATGTGAGGCTAATGAGGGGGATAGCCAGATAATTCATTCCGACAATTGCCATGAGAGCGGTATAGGATGAACCACCTCCCAGACCTACCATAGAATAGATAAATGCAATAATAAAAAAGATGGCAGCCAATAAGAATGGCGAAATGAGGAGTTCTTCCACAATAATTACTCTAGCAGTTTCTTCTGAATATCATACACGACAATCTTGCTTACGTCGGATTTTACATACTGCTTAATGAAATCCACATGCTGGATAGTTTTTTTCTGAGAGGGTTAATTGGCTTGAAATAACAGCCTGAAATAAATAAGGATAATAGAAAATAATTAAAAAATAACCTGGCAAATCTGGAACACCAACTAGAACAACTCTACATCACCATTATCTGGCTTATTTTCCTCATCATCCATTATGGCTTTTGTTGTATTGTAATTAACAAGATTACGCTCAACTTCTTCAAGCTGATCCTGTAAATTGAATGTTTCAACAGTAAGGTCAAGCCGTGCTACCAACTCTGTTAAGTTATCACTCAGGCTTTCCATTGCGACTGCATTACTCTCGGCCTGCTTGGTGGTTGATTGCAAATTAACTGTATTGCGATTGATGCCAGTAGCAAGCTCTACCTGTCTTGTGATCGCACCTACAATCTCCTGGTTCATATCAGCAATTTGGTTATTGGAATCGCCAATATCCTTTAATGATGACGACATCTCATTGATGCTGTCTAAAGCAATGTTTGAAGATTCCTGATTATTGGCCATTGCTTGCTGTGAATCACTAATATTTGATTTTAGTGATTCGATAATAATGTTGATTTCCCCAACTGATTTTTGTGTGCGTGATGCCAGCTTTCTTACTTCATCTGCCACAACAGCAAAACCTCTACCCTGCTCACCAGCTCTAGCTGCTTCAATAGCTGCATTCAACGCAAGCAAATTCGTTTGCTCTGCAATATCATTAATAACTCCGGTTACTGTCCCAATTGAATTTGCACTCTCTACCACACGTTCAATCTTGGCTGATGACTCAACGGAATCTTCATTTAGTTTTTTAATTACACCAACAGTTTGATTCATTAATTCCTGACCATTAGATGTCTTTGACTGAGCCTCTACTGAAATATCAGCCGCAATTTTTGAATTATCACCAATTGAATTAATTTCACTTTCGACACGTTGCATACCACTAATTACATCAGTCACTTCGGCTTCCTGCCCGACCAGTCCAACACGTGTTTGCTCAGCATTTTTATGTAATCGATGTGAAGCATGCCCCAACAAACTTGATACTTCGATAATTTGTAGCAGGGAAACACGAAGCTTTATCATCACTTCATTATATAAATGCGCCACTTCCCCGGCTTCACCACTTTCTTCTGGCAACATTGTATTCAGATCACCAGAACCAGACACCAATGCTCTCATATTTTCCTGCAAATGAACTAAAGAACCGGTTGCTACTCGTATTAAAAACAGTGTAGATAAAACCAGAACAGGAACAATAAAAATTATAAATAATGTAATATTATTTATATTTCTCAAGAATGAATTTGATAATTCATTTGAATGGTGGTCGGCCATATCACCAAGACGCTTATCAAGACTAATCAGCTCTTGTGTAAAGCTTTCGATATTATTCTTGATTACATCTCGTTCCAAGTCAGTAGTAACTTCTGAATATTTTTTTAAACCATCAATATAAAGGACACTTGTGTTTTCAACCTTGGCAAGTTGAGTTTCTACCAAGGCATGTTGCTCATCATAATGAGCTTCAAATGATTTTAATCTAACTGGAATCTCTTTCAGGCGCTGTCCAAGAGAAGAAATGATTTTTGATACTTCACCACTATCTTCGTGAGTAAAATTTTTGCGTAATATGATATTATTCGATGTATATGCATCTTCCAGCAATCCATCCGTAATGAATATCATATTCCTCATTTCATCAAGCTCATGCATGGTGGAGAGATACTTATTATTTTCGGCATATCCCCAGACTGCGACTAATGCAAGAATCACATTCCCACTAACAGTAAGAAATATAAGGTAACGTCGAAGCGAGCCCTTGGCACCGAGGAATTTTGTCAGTCTATTCATCCAGTTATCCACAAATTAAGCATTGTTTTTAGTGTTATTAAGGAGTTTGTCGGCACCATAAGAAGGATATTTAGGAGAATGCAGTAATTAGCCGCATTAGTGTTATTACGGTTTTTACTTAATAATCAACCAGTTCCCGCAGTACACTGGTAGCATAGCTACCGGCAGACAGACTAAAAGACACAGATAGCGCCGCATTTTCAACAAATTGCCAGCTCAAATCACCCAATTGGGAACACAATGAGCGCCTGTCCTGCTTCATTCCGACAGCTTCAAGACCTGTAACCCAACCTGGATACCCTGAAATGATGTCCATCTCCAATTGTCTGGTTTCTGCACCAGACTGCAGTTCACCCCTACCCCATAATGGGGCAGTAGGAAAAATATCTTTCTCTTCTATCCGCTGTAATATTTCATCTGTAATTTCTTCCGCCAAGAAACAACTATGGCTTCCGGCCAGTTGCATCACATCACCCGGAACAACCTGATTCCAGTTACCTGCTTCAATGCGCCTGGAAAGTACCTGATTAAAGAGATAAGAACGTACCGCTGAAAGATAGATACCACGTTGATGTTTTTTGAGTTTCTTTTCACCACTAAAC
>DAOVJZ010000226.1 GCA_030632035.1 Granulosicoccaceae bacterium
ATCCAGTGTAATAATGGGTAACTCTGGTTCCATCCCATTGATTTGCTGGACAATTGAACGTGAAATTGCTGATCGAACAACATTGGTTAACATGTCAGGGTCTTGACTGCTTGGTGCATAATCCGCCAAGGTTTCGGCTATGGTCCTGATATCACGAATAGGGATATTTTCCTCTAGCAGGTTCTGAAGCACCTTCACGATCACACCCAGCGGCATGGCTTCGGGCACCAGTGATTCCACCAGTTTGGGACTGGACTTGGCCAGATTATCCAGCAATTGTTGTACATCCTCACGACCCAACAGCTCATGCGCATGGGTCTGGATGACTTGACTTAGATGAGTCGCAATAACAGTGCTGGCATCCACTACGGTATAACCCAGAGTCTGCGCCTGCTCACGTTGATCGGCTTCAATCCAGACTGCTTGCAGTCCGAAGGCAGGGTCAACCGTCTTTACTCCTTCCAGTTCACCGAACACTTGTCCCGGATTGATTGCCATTTCACGTTCCGGATGTACTTCAGTTTCACCCACAGGCACACCCATTAACGAAATACGATATGTACTCGGAGGCAAATCAAGATTGTCACGAATATGAACCGGTGAAATCAGGAAGCCCAAATCCTGTGTTAGTTTGCGACGAATACCTTTGATACGGCCCATCAATTGACCACCCTGTGCCTTATCCACCAACGGTATCAGTCGATAACCCACTTCAAGCCCAATTGGATCAACCGGCACCACATCATCCCAGCCCAGTTCTGCCGTTTCAGGCGCAGGTTGCTCCTCTATTTCCTGTTGCTGTAGCTCTGCCGGTTCAGGTAAACGATTCTGCTGCATCATGTACCACGAATAGGTTCCACCGACTGCCGCCAGTGATAGAAATGCAAAATTAGGCATACCCGGAATCAGACCGATTGTGCCAACAATCCCGGATGTTACCGCCAGTGCACGTGGATCAGAAAATAGTTGGCTCAAAATCATCCCGCCCATATCCTGGGCAGAAGAAATACGTGTCACCATGATCGCCGCCGCACTGGAAAGCACCAGTGATGGAATTTGCGCAACCAAACCATCACCAATCGTCAGCAAAGTATAATTACGCATGGCATCAGCAAAGGCCATGTCATGCTGGATTATGCCAATAGACAAACCACCAATAATATTAATTAAAAGAATAAGAATACCGGCAATGGCATCACCACGTACAAATTTGCTGGCACCATCCATCGAACCATAAAAATCTGCCTCACGCATAATTTCTTCACGTCGTTCTTTGGCTTCGTCCTGATTAATAATGCCGGCATTGAGATCCGCATCAATAGCCATTTGTTTACCTGGCATGGCATCCAGAGTGAATCTTGCACTGACTTCAGAGACACGACCCGCACCTTTGGTCACCACAACAAAGTTAATAATGACAAGAATAACAAAGACCACCAGACCAACCGCGTAATTACCACCGACAACAAATTCACCAAATGCCTTGATCACCTGCCCGGCAGCATCCGTACCAGTATGACCATTCAGTAATACGACACGGGTAGATGCCACATTGAGTCCAAGCCTTAACAAGGTAGCAATCAAAAGCACGGTCGGGAATACAGCAAAATCGAGTGGTTTTCTGGAATAGATACCGGACAGAATCACAACCATGGCCAGAGAAATATTAAATGTAAACAATATATCCAGCATGATGGTGGGCAGTGGCAACACCATCATTGACAACATCATGATCATTAACAACGGAGTACCCATGCCGCTACGGGTCAACTCTCTAAAGCTTAATGTGCCTGCTTGTTCCATAAATTATTCCTGTTCTTATCGTTTTTATTATTCGTTGTGCCTGAGATCTTCCGGTACCGGAACATCAGACATGTCAATGGACTTGTCATTCATGTGACCTTTACGGCGGCGACCACGCAACTGGAATACATACGCCAGCACCTGCGCTACCGCAAGATATAAACCTTCCGGAATCATTTCATCCAGTTCTGTTGTGTAATAGATGGCGCGTGCCAAAACGGGAGAGGACACAATGCCAATATCATTGGCATTTGCTATTTCACGAATCTTGGCAGCAACGAGATCAGCACCCTTGGCAACAACAACCGGCGCATCCATTCTGGCCTGATCATAACGTAACGCAATGGCATAATGCGTCGGGTTGGTAATGACTACATCAGCCTTGGGAACTTCACCCATCATGCGGCGTTCTGCCATTTCACGCTGCAACTGACGCGCACGCGATTTTACTTCAGGACTACCATCTGTCTGTTTGTATTCATCCTTCACTTCCTGCTTGGTCATTTTCATCTGACGGTTGTGATCCCACAGTTGAAATGGCACATCAATGGCTGCAATGATAATTAATGATGCACTGATCAAAATAAATGACCATCCCAGCAGATCCATTGTTTGTGCCAATGCCGGTTTAATACCCTGGTTACCCAAAGCCAGAAAGTCTTCAAAGAAAAACAACAACACGGAAACTGCAACTGAACCAACCAATAAAAACTTACCCAGTGCTTTTGCCAGTTCCATTAATGAACGCATTGAAAATAATTTACCCAGCCCTTTAACAGGATCCAGTTTTTCGAACTTAAATGCCATTGATTGCGGGCTAAAGGAAAACCCGCCCAATAAAGTAGGGGTCACCAGCGCAACTATAAACAAAAGTATAAAGAGTGGTGTTAATACACCCATCATTGTGATGATCGCATCCATAAAAAAATTCATGGGAGAATTAATATCAAAAATTTCGGCACGACTTATCTGGAAATTAGCTGTCATAACACTGCTCAAACCCCCGGTTAAACGATCACCCATCATAATCATTCCTCCACCACCAACTAACAAAATAAAAGTGGTAGTTAACTCTCTGGAACGGGCAGTTTGTCCTTTCTCACGTGCATCACTTAATCGTTTTGCCGTGGGTTCTTCTGTCCGTTCCTGTGCATCTGACTCTGCCATTGCTCAGCCTCCCCTCACCAGACTACGCATCATGTCAAATCCACTATCAGTCAAACCATTCAAATGAGACGAGACAGCTGGTAGTGTTAAGAGGATCACAACAAACCCCATGCTAATAATCACAGGGAAACCAACAGCAAAAATATTAAGTTGGGGTGCCGCCCTGGTTACGATGCCAAAACCCAGATTAA
>DAOVJZ010000146.1 GCA_030632035.1 Granulosicoccaceae bacterium
ATCCAGTGTAAACATCACACCTGATGAACCAAGATCAGAACGGATCATTTTTTGCACACCAATTGAAAGTGCAACATCCATATGAGCAAAGTTTTGATCAACACGGTAGGAAATAGCGCGATCAGTAAACAGGGAGGCAAAAACACGTTTACAACAATACAACAGATTATTCACACCGCTGATATTCAGGTAGGTTTCCTGTTGCCCGGCGAAAGAGGCATTGGGTAAATCCTCTGCAGTTGCTGAACTGCGTACCGCGACATCTGGTTCGGAACCGTATTCTTCTTCCATCGCCAGATAGGCCTGACTGATCTCTTCAGTCAAATCATCCGGCATATCACCGTGCATGATCCAGCTACGCACAAGCTTGCCGGTATTTCTCAACGCAGTTAGATCATTAACATCCAGTGACTCAAGCTCAGCTTCAATGCGAGCATGCAGTTCGTTGCTATTAATAAAATAGTGATACGCCTCGGAGGTAGTAGCAAAACCATTGGGTACCCTGATACCCGCTTTCGACAACTTGCTATACATCTCACCTAGCGAGGCATTCTTGCCCCCCACCAGCGCCACATCCTCCAGCCGAACTTCTGAAAATGACTTGATGTACTTCAAACCGGATTTTTTTCTATTCCACATGCATTAAATATAACATACATCAACAAATGGCGTAGAAAGCTGGATAGAAGAACTGAGCAAGAATCAGTGAAGTGCATCTTATTCCACTCGCAAAACTCTGTTCACTGCTGATTTAAACTTGCCAACATTAATGGGTTTGGTCAGGTAATCATCAAAACCGGCATCCATTCCTTTTTCAACATCCTGTGGCATTGCATTGGCACTGATAGCAATAACAGGTGTGTTACTCGTCGTTGGATCCTGCTTTAAACACTTTAATACTTCATAACCATTCATACCCGGTAGATTAATATCGAGCAGGATTAAATCAGGATGATGTGTTGTTGCCAGAGACAGACCAAGCTCGGGAGTATGGGCAGAATGCATTGTTACTGAAGGTGTTTTTTTGAAAATTTCTTCCACCAGTCTCAAGTTTGCAGGATTATCCTCTATATAAAGTACAGAGAACTCATTCACAGCTTCTTCAGAACCAGCCCCCACCCTGCTCATTTCCTCTACTTTCTTATCAGCAATAATATCTGATGCTTGATCTGCCGTATTGAATTCTATCCAGAAAGTTGTTCCTTCACCCGATGTGCTTTCAAAACCTATTTCACCATCCATTAACTCGGTAAGCCGCTTACTGATAACAAGTCCAATACCGGTACCTTCAATTTCAGTATTTTCTTCACCTAATCTTTCAAAAGGCTGAAAAAGGCCTTTCTGCTGTTCGGTTGTCAATCCCTGTCCTGTATCCGAAATCAGGATCCGTATACGGGATGAAACATTATTATCGGAAGACAGGGTAATATTGCCTTGTCTTTTATTGTATTTAATAGCATTTGACAAGATATTAAGTATCACCTGCTTTATTCTCGTTTCATCGGCATGTATATAACAATCATCTTTCCCTTCTATGTTATTAAAAAGATCCAGCTCTTTCTGTTCCAGCAAAGGTTTAACTATTGAAACACACTCATTTAAAACATCTTTTAATAACAGACTCTCCATATTTAGCTCAAGTTTTCCCGCATCTATCTTGGCCAGATCCAGTACTTCATTAATTAATTCCAGTAAGTGTTTTCCCGCCTTGTCAATTTCTTTTACCTGGTCTAACTGCTCATCAGTCAACTCATCAAGCTCAAGTAGCTGGGAAAAACCAAGAATGGCATTAAGCGGCGTACGTAACTCATGGCTCATACGTGACAAAAATTCCGATTTAGCCCTGCTTGCGGACTCCGCCTCATCCTTGGCGCTTATCAACTGTTCTTCCACAGCTTTCCTGTCATTGATATCAGCCCAGTAACCTACAATCTCATAAGGCTTGCCATCAGTATCTCTGAGAAGATTCAGTTCATCATGAACCCAACGCCAGGAGCCATCTGATATTCTGAATCTATACTCATGAGCATGAGTTCCTTCTTCGAATAGATTATCCAGTTCTGAAAATACTCGTTGAACATCATCGGGGTGTATTCTCTTTGACCAGAAATCCGGATCATTCAGAAAATCATCAGGGTCGTATCCAAATAACTCTTTAACATTTTTACTGATATAAGTAACAGGATAATGTTTTGTCACTGCAGCGGTATAAATCACCACCGGACTTGATGTGAGCAAGTGAGATAGTTTTGCTTCACTCTTTGCCAATTCTTTTTCGTTTTCGGCAATACGTAAACGTGAAGCAATATTATCAACAAGATTTCTTGAAATTTTTCGCGCACCTTGACTGGCCAAAAGAACAAACAAGGCCACCATAAAGCCCATGGCGTATGACATACCTGTTTGTAACAGGATAAATTGAATAACAGTTGGTAACAGACATGGAATAACAAACAACAGATAAAGCGACATGATTGATGACAAGGTGGTTACAGCTCCGGCACACATACCCGCCAGAACAAGAAGCAGAAATACCTGATGCGCAATATCATCAGGAGGAAATAACAGAAACCCTGTCGCTCCCCACATAATGCCCGATACACCTATACTGATATAATAAAACTTCAGCCAGTGTTCGACATCAATCTCAACATCAGAGCTTAATGCCTTTCTGTAAAACAGGGTCTTTACAATACGTAAAGCTGTGACGATATAAACAACAGCCAGCCAGCCAATCAAAATGGAGTGTTCAATAACCGACCACTGAATCGCAACAAGAATAGAAGCATTGATGATTGCTGCGCTTACCGATAACGGCATTGCGTCGTACAACAGCTTGAGTTGCTCTGAACGCAACACTTTATATTGAATTTCGTTAATCCCGTTTTTGTTTTTCAAGAATAACCTACTGTCTTATTATGTAATAATGCGTAAATACGCCTGATATGATGGTATCGACCATCTACATATAAATAATAGGGTAACTTATTTAGGGGAAAGACAATCCGCTATTTTATTAGGGCTATTTGTCAGGAATGCTTTTTTCTGGCAGCAATACGCATTCTTAGTGCATTGAGTTTGATAAAGCCTTCAGCATCCTGCTGATTGTATGCACCTTCATCATCTTCAAAAGTGGCGATACTGGAATCAAACAGACTATGTGTTTTTGAATCACGCCCTACAACCATTACATTGCCTTTGTAGAGTTTTAATTTCACAACACCATTCACTGTTTCCTGTGAAGCATTGATCATTTCCTGAAGCATTTCACGTTCAGGGCTCCACCAGTAACCATTATAGATAAGCGTGGCATAACGCGGCATAAGTTCATCTTTAAGATGCGCAACCTCACGATCCAGTGTCACTGACTCAATAGCACGATGCCCCTTTAACATAATGGTTCCACCCGGTGTTTCATAACAACCGCGTGACTTCATGCCGACATAACGGTTCTCAACAATATCATCACGACCAATACCGTTTTCACCGCCTAAACGATTCAATGTTTCAACCACATTGGCAGGACTTAATTCTTCACCGTTAATGGCAACGATGTCACCCTTGCGGTATTCCAGTTCAATATAAGTCGCTTTGTCATGAGCTTTTTCTGGAGACTTGGTCCAGCGCCACATATCTTCTTCCGGCTCTGCCCATGGATCTTCCAGAATTCCACCTTCGTAAGAAATATGTAACAAATTGGCATCCATAGAATAAGGAGATTTTTTGCCACGTTTCATTTCAACCGGGATGCCATGCTTCTCGGCATAGGCCAACAGCTTTTCGCGCGAGTTCAAATCCCACAAGCGCCAGGGTGCAATGATCTTGATGTCCGGATTCAGTGCATAGGCACCCAGTTCAAAACGCACCTGATCATTACCCTTACCGGTTGCACCGTGTGAAATCGCATCACTACCGGTTTCTTTAGCAATCTCTACCAGACGTTTTGCAATCAGTGGGCGTGCAATTGAAGTGCCTAAAAGATATTCACCTTCATAAATAGTATTGGCACGAAACATTGGGAAAATATAATCACGCGCAAACTCTTCACGCAGGTCTTCAATAAAGATTTCTTTCACACCCAGCGCTTCGGCCTTCTTGCGCGCAGGTTCAACTTCTTCACCCTGACCAATATCAGCCGTAAATGTCACGACTTCACAATCATAGGTTTCGCCAAGCCATTTAAGGATAACGGCAGTATCGAGACCACCTGAGTAGGCAAGAACAACTTTATTTATTTTTGACATTGCGTCTTACGCCTTTTGTTTTACTTTTTTGGAACGACGCAAGCGTGATAACAAACGACGTGCCATTTCACCAAACATTTCTGTCTGGGTTGGGTGTGGATGAATTGCCTCAGCAACCTGTTCCAGCCTCATGTTACCCGCCACCATCATGACACCTTCGCCAATCAGGGTGTCTGCATGATCTGCCAGATAATGCACGCCGATTACACGGTGTGATTTCTTGTCAGCTACAATCTTGATCATGCCCAGGGTTTCATTGGTAATCATGGCCTTGGCATCAATACTCATTGGCATTTTCACTTCAACGGCATCGATACCTTTTTCTTTGGCCTGTGCAACAGACAAACCAACAAAGGCTGCCTGCGGACGTGAGAAAATCACACCACTGTCTTTTGATTCGTCATACTTCATGTTTTCGCCAAGGATGGTTGCTGCTGCAACACGTCCTTGCTGACCTGCCGTATGCGCAAGCATCAAACCACCAATGACATCACCAACACCAAATATATGCGGCACACTGGTGCGACAACGCTCATCGGCTTTAATGACTGGCCCATCAGTTGCAATACCGGCATTACCCAGTTGCATTGGATCCAGTACTGGACGTTTGCCGGTTGCCATGACAACGTA
>DAOVJZ010000221.1 GCA_030632035.1 Granulosicoccaceae bacterium
CAGCTCAATACGTTGCCAGACCAGATCATTGGTCATGAGCCCGGCCTTTTTCCACTTTTTAAATAACGGATCACAGGCTTTTGGTAATGACTTGCCATATAACCAGATACTGGTAATTTCATCAGACAGGGTTTTGATATTTTCCGATTTTAGTCTTGCACGCAACTGATAACATTGCAGGGACTTACTTTTAGTATTTGAGCGAAACGCCTGCTTGAAGGTATTCCATTTGCCACGTCGCGCCAGATTATGTAACCACTTGTAGTACAGACGCGAGCTGATAGGCGAATCAGCATTATCCTTGAGGAATTCACGTACTGAGTCATCAGATACTTTGCTTAGATAACGTTTCAGATAGTAAAAATGTAAATAGCCTTGAAGTGGGTAATCTTCCAGACCCTGTTCCAGTCGTTCAAACTTCTTTATCTGTCCACGCTTGAGTGCCTTTTTGGCCTCAGTGAATTCCTTGCGTTGCTGGGAAAGAGATTTGTCCGGGTTTTGCAATGCAGATGCAACCGGTGATAATAACAATATGAGTACAGCCACAATCCAGATGTGGCGTGAGAGGCCCTTCATGCTGTATATACTAGTTGGTATTTGGTATTTCATAAAATGACCATTCACATTTGTGTATCCATTCATTATGGGAGGAGTCCATGAATCTCAAGTCTATCAATCCTTATAGCGGCAAAACGGCCAAAGAATTTAGTGCCTGGAGCAATGTTGAGCTAGAAAAAGCATTGGTAAAATCTGGCGAAATACAGGCATTTTGGGCCAAAACACCGCTTGAAGAGCGTTGTCGTCTGATTCGGGGGGCTGGACAGGTGATGGCAGCACGCAAGGAGGAGCTGGCCCGGATTATTACGCTGGAGATGGGCAAGCTGATTAGTGAGGCACGTGCCGAGATCGAAAAATGTATCCTGGGATGTGAATATTATGCCGAACAAGGCCCGACATTTTTACAAGATGAGCTAATTGAGACAGATGCCAGTAAAAGTTTTGTTGCTTACCAGCCATTAGGTACGGTGCTGGCGGTGATGCCCTGGAATTTCCCTTTTTGGCAGGTTTTTCGTTTTGCTGCTCCGGCATTGATCGCAGGTAACACAGCGGTCCTAAAACATGCCTCCAATGTACCGCAGTGTGCCATGGCTATTGAGAAAATATTTATTGAAGCCGGTTTTCCTGAAGGGGTTTTCCAGACTTTGATGATCCCGGCATCACTGGTTTCAGTGGTGATTGAAAACCCGTTTATTAAGGCGGTGACTTTGACCGGGAGTGAAGAGGCAGGCAAGAAAGTAGCATCACTGGCCGCAGTTAATCTGAAAAAATCAGTGCTGGAGTTAGGTGGTTCGGATGCCTTTGTGGTGCTGGATGATGCCGATCTGAATAGTGCGGTAAAAACAGCGGTGCCAGCCCGTTTCATGAATGCCGGTCAGAGTTGTATTGCGGCTAAACGCTTCATTGTGGTTGAAAGTATTGCCAATGAATTTATTGAGAATTTCAAAAATGAAGTGGAAAAACTGGTTACGGGTGATCCAGCCGATGAGGCCACCACATTGGCACCCTTGTCACGTCATGATCTACGTGATGAACTCCATCAACAGGTGCAGGCCAGTTTGCAAAAGGGTGCGAAGGTGGTGACCGGCTGTATGCCGGAAGATCATCCAGGTGCATTTTATCAGGCCTCTATTCTGGAGGGGGTTGCACCCGGTATGCGAGCATGGGACGAGGAGTTGTTTGGTCCAGTGGCATCTATTATTCGAGCCAAAGATGAGCAGGATGCATTGAACATTGCTAATGGTTCCCGTTTTGGTCTGGGTGGCAGTGTCTGGACTCGTGATCGGGAACGGGGTGAGCACTTTGCCAGAAATCTGGAATCAGGAGCTGCCTTTGTAAATAGCATGGTCAAGAGTGATCCACGCTTGCCATTCGGGGGTATCAAAGCGTCGGGTTATGGCCGTGAGTTGTCGTACTATGGCATGCACGAATTTGTTAATATCAAGACAATCTGGATTGATTAGCTATATTTACCCTGCGTAAGCTGGTTTTACAGGAAATAAATATACATAAATGCAAAGGTATTTTGCTGGCATTATTAATTAACCTCCTCTAAAGAAAAGGTTTTTTGTTCCAAATACAGGAATATAAACAGAACAGTAATTGGTTTTAAATTATGGCTATAGTCAGAATCTCCAGTAAAGACATTCAGGTCGGTAAGGAATTACCGTGGACGACCTGTGACAAAGATGGGAAAGAACGGCTCAGCAAAGGGACTGTTATCAACTAATGGACGATAATTCATCACCATTTGATTTGTTTAACGACATTGCTTTTCGGTTAAAGCATGTGTTTGAGGGTATTGAGCGCAAGGACAAGGAAGTGCCTAAACGAGTTATTCGTTTGTGCAAGGATATTCAGGCACTGTGTGTATTCGATATTGATGCCGCATTGGGAGCAGTGCATGTTGTTCGTGGACATCTATACACCACTTATCATCCTATTCATATTGCTGTTATTTGTGAAGTGATAGGGCAGAAATTAAAACTAACAAAAGAAGAACGATTACCTATTCTGGCAGCTGCTATTACCGGTAATATTGCAATGAACGAGTTACAGTTGTCATTACAAGAGCAGGGATCTTCCCTGACGAGTAGACAACGTGCCGAGATCGATACCCATCCAGTGCGTAGTTGTGAAATGTTACAGGCTATCGGTGTTACAGATAAAGTATGGCTGGATGGCGTTTTTCAGCATCATGAAATGATTGATGGTAGCGGGTATCCTGATGGCATCAGTGGAGATGAAATTTCTATTGGAGCAAAAATTATTGCTGTTGCAGATAAATATTCTGCAAACGTATCACCACGTGCCTATCGTGAATCACTGACGGCACAGGAAGCATTAAGACAGTTCTTTGTTGAGAAGGGGCAACAGTATGATGGTAAATTATGTATGTTGTTCATTAACGAGCTGGGTGTTTTTCCTCCCGGTGCGTTTGTAAAGCTGGTTAATGGTGAAATAGCAATTGTCATCAGGCGTGGTAAGAATACATTATTCCCGATAGTATGTAGTTATATTGGCCAGTATGGTTCAGTTTATGGGACTCCGATAAAGCGTGATACCAGTATAAAAGAATTCGTTATTGATGCAGTCAGTGAGCCAGACAAGAATATCCCGCTCAATTTAAGGGTGCTGTGGGGCTATTCCTGATTTATTTTATTAAACTATTCAATACATC
>DAOVJZ010000244.1 GCA_030632035.1 Granulosicoccaceae bacterium
AAATAGTGTGGAAATTTGGACGAACCAAATTTGCATGTAACCGAGTGAAAAATAGAAGGAAAATAAAAATGAAATTTATTTATTTGAAATGGCTCCTCGGGACGGGCTCGAACCGCCGACCTAGTGATTAACAGTCACCCGCTCTACCAACTGAGCTACCGAGGAATAAAATTGCAGGCGAGATAGTACTGATGCGGCGCGCGTGGGTCAAGATGCAGAGCTAAAAAAACCGCAAAATCAGGCAATTCAGGTGCATTCCAGCGGTTTTCTGGATGTTCCCTTGTAGGAAAGGCGCGGTCTTCCAGTTCGATAGTAGATAATCCCTCTCTTTTTAGCATATTCGGTCTTGTCGCAGAATGTGAATCGTCCATTGGTATTCGTGAATCCTGTTGGTTCATAGAACATGTAATGATTTGAATTTCTACCACCCCTGCGTAGCTTTATAGTGGTATTACCGCCCATTTGTTGTTGAACCCGGATCAGGGTTTCGTCAGGGTCTAACACATGATCATGATTAGGATCGGTAAACATGATCCAGCCCTCATTCCAGTGATTGGATGTGCCGCAACTGACTCCATCGGGGCTTTGGCATAGGGTGATACGCTGATGACGTTTCACCGCTTCACTGCGTGCCAGATGCAGGTTGGTGACGAGAGTATTGACCTGTGTGGCCAGACGATTGTTTTGCACTATGCCTTGCATACCCGGAATAGCGGTTGTCGTCACAATAGAGACGATGGCCATTGTGGTGATGAGTTCCGGCAGGGTAAAGCCTGATAGGTATTGCAAAGATGTGTATCGCCATCCATGGCGAACAATGTGTTTCATCGTTTCCTCCACAATCCGTGTGTCGGTTAAAAACACAAAGCAGAATATACCTTCCCGGAAAGTCGGGATAGAGCGAATGAGGGGAAAGTCTGTAGGTGTTTTCTGCTTCTTATTTCAGAAAATCTTGCATCCGCTGTAAGGCGGTTTGTAGATTTTCTGTACTGGTGGCATAAGACAGGCGCATGTGACCGGGGGCACCAAATGCTGAGCCAGGGACGAGAGCCACGCCGGCATGTTCGATGAAGGCTTCAGCCAGATCGATATCATTATTGATACCAGATAACCTGTCGATAACAGGCTGAAAATCAGGGAAGGCATAGAAGGTGCCATCTGATTCAGGACAGGTAACGCCATCTATATTGTTTAATTCCTTAACCACCAGATCGTGACGCCCCTTGAATACCTTGGTCATGTCTTTCATAAAAGACTGATCACCGGTCAGGGCAGCCAGAGCGGCGGCTTGTGAAATAGAAGCTGGGTTGGATGTGCTTTGTGATTGAATCTTTTTCATGGCACCGATCAGTTCGGCAGGACCTGCGGCATAACCGATACGCCAGCCAGTCATGGAATAGGCTTTAGAAACCCCGTTCAACACAATGCCACGGTCATAAAGTTCAGGACAGACGTTCAGAATGTTGCTGAATGAATCCTGTGACCACAGGATGTGCTCGTAAATATCATCCGTTACGACCAATACATGAGGATGTTTCAGCAACACCTCACCCAGTTGTTTCATTTCTTCGTTGGTATAAGCCGCACCGGTTGGGTTGGATGGGCTGTTAAGCACCATAAAACGGGTTTTCTTTGTAATGGCTGCATCAAGTTGTGGGGGTGTGATTTTGAATCCCTGATCAAGACCAGCAGAGATGATGACCGGCTTGCCATCGGCCAATAGCACCATATCCGGATAAGAAACCCAATAAGGAGCAGGGATAATGACTTCATCGCCGGGATTTAATAATGCCTGTGCCAGATTATAAAAACATTGCTTGCCGCCAGCAGAAACCAGCACCTGATTCAATTCATATTTTAATGCGTTCTGATGGGCGAACTTATCAACAATGGCCTGTTTCAGTTCAGGTGTGCCATCCACTGCCGTGTATTTGGTCTGGCCTTCATTGATAGCCTGAATGGCCGCAGCCTTGATGTGATCAGGGGTATCAAAATCAGGTTCGCCCGCACCCAGTCCAATAACGTCTTTGCCAGCAGCACGCAGTTCCCGTGCCCGGGCAGTAACAGCTAGCGTTGGTGAGGGTTTTACGCGTTGAACGCGGTTGGAAAGTTCAATTTTCAATGTGTTTGCCAAAATAACAATTTCAGAACGTCTTTATGTAACGTAATATACTTGATTCGATGGCATATCAGAACAGTTGTGGCTAAAAGTTTTTCAATAAATTCTCCATTTCAACCATCTGGCGACCAGCCGGAGGCGATCCGGTGCCTGACAGAAGGGTTGAACAACGGTGAGGCGGGCATGACTCTGCTGGGTGTGACCGGTTCGGGTAAAACCTTCACGATTGCCAATGTGATCCAGAATGTACAACGTCCCACATTGATCATGGCACCAAACAAGACGCTGGCCGCACAATTGTATGGCGAGATGAAGGAATTCTTTCCTGATAATGCAGTCGAGTATTTTGTTTCCTATTACGATTATTACCAGCCCGAGGCCTATGTGCCAGCGAGTAATACCTTTATTGAGAAAGATGCCTCTATTAATGAACACATCGAACAGATGCGTCTGTCGGCGACCAAGTCATTACTGCAAAGGGAAGACAGCATTATTATTGCGAGTGTGTCAGCGATTTATGGTTTGGGTGATCCAGCATCCTACCTGAATATGTCGTTGCATCTGGAGCGTGGTAAACAAGTCGAACAACGCTCATTGTTGCGCAGTCTGGCGACACT
>DAOVJZ010000056.1 GCA_030632035.1 Granulosicoccaceae bacterium
ATCTACAAGGGCAAAAGTGAGATGATGTTCATGAAAGAAGGGCGTTAGTAAAACCTAAATCTCCCTGTAATTTCATATATTTATAGCCGTTTCTTCCTGTAATTATTTAAAAACGATTCTATACTTAATGTTGGAGTGGTGACGACCGATACATTGTTAAGTAGCTGTTTTAATGAAAGAAATTTGCCGTACTGATTTGAATTAAAAAATAACAGGGGGAAATGATGTTGATTTCTCTATTTAAACGTAAGCAAAAGCAAAAGCAGGATGGATTGGCCGGTGTGACCATAGATAGCACCGGTATTAGTGTATCCAAAATACGACATCAGGAGGGGCAACCACCTTCACTGGAGGCCTGTGCCTATCGAGCATGCGATGTCACAAATCAGGCCAGTGTGCTGGCGAGCCTGGTGGATGAACTGAAGTTGAAGGGAGTATCCTGTTCACATGTGTTACAGCCTAGTGAATACACCTTACTGTTTATTGAAGCACCCGATGTAGAAGCGGATGAACTGAAGTCAGCGGTACGCTGGCGTATCAAGGACATGATTGATTTTCATATTGATGATGCTGTGATTGATGTATTTGATATTCCTGGACAATCACATGGCAACCGTCCACGCATGATGTATGTTGCAGCAGCGCAGTCGGCACTAATTCAGAAAAAAGTGGAGTTAATCCAGAATGCTGGACTGGATATTTCAGTTGTTGATATTCCGGAACTTTCCCAAAGAAATATTTCTTCCTTGTTACCTGAAGATGTTTCCGGTGTTGCATTTTTGTGTTTATCAGAGACCAGTGGCTTGATTACATTATGTCGTCAATCAACTTTATATCTGACACGTGTACTTGATATAGGAAAACAAACCCTGTTTTCGGCAAGCGATGCAGAAGGGCGTGCACGTGCTTTTGATTCTGTTGTACTGGAAGTACAACGTTCACTGGATTATTACGAAAGTCACTATGCACAGGCACCTATTAAAACACTTGTGATTACAGATGAACACGAAAATGTTTCGGAATTGATTAATTATTTAAATGAAAATCTTGGAATTAAATCACGTATGCTGGATATTAATATTGTACTGGATAGCAAGATTAAAATGGATGATGCCATGCAGGCACATTGTATACCTGCTATTGGCGCGGCATTAAGGAGCATGCATTAGTTATGCATCAACAGGAAATCAATTTATTTCAGCCTCTTCTTAGAAAAGAAGTAGATCGATTTTCAGGAAAAAATATCCTGGGCATGTCCGGTATGGTGCTGGCCGGATTCCTTGTGATATACGGAATATTTTTCTGGCATGTACGCACAGTGCTTACAGAGGCAGAAGCATTACAGGCGAAACAAAAACAAATGACAGATCATCTTGCTGAAGTAAATAAAAAATTCAGGCCAAAAAGAAAAAGTACAGTATTGGAATCTCAAGTTAAAGCCAGTGTGGTTAAGCTTGAAATGAAACGTAAAATATTTTCTGCGATTGATGACATACCACAGATTAGCTCAAAAGGTTTTGCTGGTTTTCTCGAGGGTATGGCGCGTCAGCATATAAGCGGGCTCTGGTTAACCGGATTTAAAATATCAGATGGTGGAAATGAAATGAATATTTCAGGTCGTAGTCTTGATCCGATATTGGTCCCGGCCTATCTAAAAAAATTATCCAGTGAACAAGTATTTCATGGCGTTGATTTTGAAACATTTAGTATGAATCGGATGAAAAAAGAAGTAGCCATGATTGATTTCACATTGTTATCAAATGGGCAGGGTGGTACGCAGTGAAAGACAAGCTTGAAAGATTAATCACAAGGATTGATGCATTCAATAGACGAGAAAGAATGATCTTGCTTGGCGCGGTTATTATTTGTGTTTATGTGATTTGGGAGGCCGCATTATTGAGTCCTCTGGAAGAAGAGAAAAAAAGATATGCTAATGAGGTGACTTCACTTAGTAGACAGATCAGCGTTTTGGAAAGGCAGGTAAATAGTATTGTCCAGAAACACCAGATTGATCCAGATAAAGCCAATAAGGCCACTTTAGCGAGATTGAAAAAAGATATTGATGCGGTTGATGAAAAACTTAGATCTGCAACCTTGGGTTTGATTTCACCAAAACAGATGTCCGGAGTACTGGAAGATGTTTTGGTGAAAAGTAAAAATATTAAACTGGTACGGATGGAAAGTATTCCGGCTATATCCATGATTGAGCAGTTGGGAGTTGGTTCAGTCAAGCCGATAACGGAATCTGTGTCAGCAGGAATATTCAGGCATGGGTTATTGATGGAGGTTGAAGGAAGTTATCTGGATACATTGTCATTCCTGAAATCTCTGGAACAACTTGAATGGAAGCTGTATTGGGATTCAATTGAATTCAAGACCGAAAAATACCCTGATGCAAAGGTTATTATCAAGGTATATACCTTGAGTCTTGATAAGGGGTGGATAGGTGTTTAGGTCAATACTATTTTTGTGTCTGACTATATTTACAACACCATTATTTGCCGAGTTGAGCGATCCAACACGACCAGCTAGTTATATTCCTGAAATACAAGGTGCAGAAAAAAGAGCAAAGGGTGGTGTGCAAGTCAGTTCAATTATCATCGGGAAAGAAAGACGGGTTGCCATTATTGATGGTCAAGCTGTTCAGAAAGGTGATGCTATACATGGCATGAAAGTACTCGCAATAAGGCCATCAGAAGTATTATTGAGAGTAAATAATAAAGAATTACAGGTATCACTGTTACCGGGAAAGGTTAAAACACCTGTTGTCCGGAAGGAGTTGCAAAGTGAGCATGATGAATAAACAACGATTAATAATAATGGCTCTTCTATTGATAAGTGGATGTTCCGGTTCACCATCTAAAGAAGGTGCGTCAATTGATCGTATGGAAGGGATATTGAACGAGGGAATAGAGGCAAGCAAGCAGAAAGAGAAAGCATCGGTATTGCCGCCAGCGGATATACAACAGGCATTATTGCCACCGCTTGAGATGGGTTTGCCTGATGAACGAGGCAAGTTGATAGAACAACGGTTTGATATGTCTGTTGATAATGCTTCGGCCAAACAGTTTTTTATGGGACTGGTTGATGGTACGTCTTATAACATGATCGTACACCCTGCAGTGACTGGAAATATCTCATTAAAACTGAAAAATGTAACCATTGATGAAGTCATGGAAACAGTACGTGATGTGTATGGTTATGAATATCGTAAAACCAGAACCGGTTATCAGGTCATTCGTGCTGGTATGCGGACTAAAATTTTTCAGGTCAATTATTTGAATATCCAGCGTAGAGGAACCTCGCGCATGCGCGTTAGTTCTGGTGAAGTAAGTCAGGCGGGAAGTTCTGATGGTACAAATAGCTCAAGCAATAATAGTGAAACTGTTTCCGGCACTGAGCTTACTACGGAAACAGCGACTGATTTCTGGACTGAATTGTCTTCTACCCTCAAGACCATTATTGGCACAGAGGGTGGCCGCAGTGTAGTAGCAAGCCCTCAATCCGGTGTGGTATTGGTCAGGGCCATGCCGCATGAGTTAAGAGAGGTAGACGGTTTTCTGGAGACCATCCAGAGTATTGTGCAGAGACAGGTTGTGATAGAAGCCAAGATACTGGAAGTTGAACTAAATGATGGTTTCCAGTCGGGTATTAACTGGGTTGGTATTGCGGAAAACAACAAGGGCCGGACAGCGGTCTTTGGCCAAACGGGGGGTGGCTCGGCTATTACAACGACGGGCGCAGGTGTTACTGGTCTTGCTGGTAATGCAGGAGATTTAAATCCAGCAGCATTAAGTCAGGTTTCCGGTAATGATGTCAGCGCATTTGGTGGTGTGTTTACGCTGGCACTGAACTTTAATGACTTTACGTCATTTATTGAGTTACTGGAAACACAAGGGAATGTGCAGGTTTTGTCCAGTCCACGAGTGTCTACACTGAATAACCAAAAAGCAGTCATAAAGGTTGGCAATGATGAGTTTTTTGTTACTCAAGTATCAAGTTCAACCACAACAGGGGCAGGTGGGACAGTAACCAGTCCAGATATTACTTTGACACCCTTTTTCTCAGGTATTGCATTGGATGTAACGCCACAGATCAATGAAAATCAGGAAGTGATTTTACATATTCGTCCTATGGTGAGTGAGGTGACTGATCAAACGAAAAATATTACGGTTGCAGGTCAGACCCAGAGTTTACCATTGGCATTTAGCAGTATTCGTGAGTCTGACAGCATTATTCGTGCCGGTTCAGGCCAGTTGGTTGTGATTGGTGGATTAATGAAAGATATCACCAGAGAAGATGAGGCATCGGTACCTTTATTAGGAGATTTGCCTATTTTTGGCTCTCTATTCAAGCACACTAAAAAATCATCATCGAAGAGTGAACTGGTTATCTTGTTACGTCCGGTCGTGATTGGTGGTGACAAGGGCTGGAGGGATTCATTAATGGAGGCAGCAAATTCCATACAAAGAGCAAAACGTGGTTTCCGTCATGGTGCCAGGGAATAAATATATGGCGCTGCAGCAGAATGATAAAGGAGTAAGTTAATGTATCTGGAGAATTTTCATTTACAGGAAATGCCGTTTTCCATTACACCGGATACCAATTTCTTTTTTAATCACTCCTGTTATCAGGAAGGATTGAATGTATTGCTGATCTCACTGCGATCCGGTGAAGGTTTTATTAAAATTACCGGTGAAGTCGGAACAGGAAAAACCTTGTTATGCAGAAAGTTGTTAAATGAGCTTGAGGACGAGTTTGTAACTGCTTATATACCAAACCCTTTCATGTCATCACGGGGCCTATATCTGGCCGTGGCTGAAGAGTTGGGAGTACAGGCTAAAGATGTAGCCGAACACCAATTTGTAAAATTGATTACTCAACGTCTGATAGATATCAGGGAGCAAGGAAAAAAGGCCGTTTTATGTATTGATGAGGCACAGGCAATGCCATTAGACACATTGGAAGCAGTCAGATTATTAACCAATCTGGAGACGGAGAAAAGCAAGCTGTTACATGTAGTTGTTTTTGGCCAACCTGAATTGGATGAAAGATTATCACATCCATCAGTTCGCCAGTTAAAACAACGTATTTCATTTTCATATAGCTTGTCGCCACTAAATAAAGGAAATGTGAATAGCTATATTAATCACCGAATGTATGTGGCCGGTTATCGGGGCAAGCCAATAATATCTTCTGCTGGTGTCAGAGATCTTTATCGTGCCAGTAAAGGTATTCCACGTTTGATCAATATTATTTGCAACAAGGCATTATTATCAGCGTATGGTCAGGGCAAGTCTGAAGTTTCCAGAAAGCATATACGTCGAGCTGTTAATGATACTGAAGCAACTGCTCCTGCCAGACGTTTTAGCCTGAATAATGTGTTTATGGGAATTGTTATAGCCAGTGCTGCTTTTATAGCCGGCTATGGTTCATATTCTGCAAATCTGGTTGGTTGGTTAAAAGGATTTATACAATGAGTTTAATTAACCAGATGCTAAAAGATCTGGAGTCACGTAGTGCTCCGCATGAAGGCGAAAGTGCAGGTATTTTAAGAGGGTTGTCTGGCGTTAACATCAGTGGTCGACAAGGAAAAATGCTGATATCAGGTTTGATTGTGCTAGCGGTTATTGCTTGTTCTTTTTACACCTGGAAAGAAGGTTATTATAAACAACTCCCTTATTTGTTTGAATCAAAGTTGGTACAGTCTCAAGCAGAGCCAGCAATAGTTAAACAAGTGCCTGCTACCAATGTGGTTGCACAGGAACACGTAGAAGAAAAAGAGAAAATTAATCAACAGCCTGAAGAGAATAAAGATATTTCAGGACTTTATGATAACAGCACACAAACATTGTTAAATGCTGAACTTCTTGAAGCCACAGAAGAAAAAATTGAACATAGTAGTGAACAGGTTGTTTCAACTCTGGTTACAGAGCTGGAGCCAGTAAAAGCAGAACAACAAAACAAGCCAGCAGAAATCATCAGGAAAGATAAGCCTCTGTCCCGTAGCGAAAGGGCAGAAACAAGTTACCAATCTGCTGTGCGCCAATTAAAGGACGGTTATTTCTCACTGGCGTTACAGTCACTCGAAGACAGCTTACGCCATGATAGTAAGCATGTTGTCGCACGAGATTTACTGGCAAACCTGCTTATTCGTAATCAACGTATGGATGAAGCGCTAGCTGTTTTGTCTGACGGGATTAAAATCTATCCTTATCAACTGGAGTTTATACAGCTCTATGCGCGCGTGCTTGCAGAAAAGGGTTTGGTAGAGCCAGCACTAGAGGTGTTGGAACGTATTTCCCCTGATGTTACAACCCAGCCTGATTATCATGCCTTACGTGCAACGTTGTATCAGCAATCAGGTCGTTATGATAATGCAATCAAGATCTATCAGGATGTATTGCGTGTTAAACCTGACAAGGGTCGCTGGTGGATGGGTCTGGCGTTGTCTCTGGAGTCAAAGGGTAAGAAAAAGTCTGCACTCAGGGCATATCGTAATGCAATATTAACCAGTGACTTGAATTATCGTATGAAAAGTTTTGCCGAACAAAAGGCAAGAGAGCTGGAACAGCGTTAGATTCCTTAATTGATTTCACTCAATAGTGAATCGATCATATGTTCTGCCTGCGATCGATAACCGCCACCGAACATATTCATATGATTTAGTATGTGATACAGGTTATAAAGTGTTTTTCGGGTTTTATAGCCGGGATCCAATGGATAACAATGATTGTATTCAGCATAGAATTCAGGCGAGAATCCGCCGAATAATTCTGTCATCGCAATATCTGCCTCTCTGTCACCATAATAAGTAGCCGGATCAAAAACAACGGGATCGCCATTTTTCAGAAAGGCATAATTCCCCGCCCAGAGATCACCATGCAATAATGAGGCATCCGGTGTGTAGTCAGTGAAAAAGTATTCCAGAGATTCGCATAGCTGATAGCCACGTTCAATAATCTGCCCACCCTGTCCGGTTTTCCGGGCATAATCGAGCTGAAATCCCAAGCGCTGGTTCTTCCAGAATTCAATCCAGTTTGATGAGGGATCATTTATTTGTGGTACAGAACCAATTGTATTATTTATATTCCAACCAAATTGTTCCCGGGTTGTCAGGTGTAGGGCGGCCAGTTTTTGTCCCAGTATTTTATGTCCTGCATGGCTTGCCGAACCCATTTCAAGAAATTCGAGTACAAGATAACATTGATCGCCGGTTACTCCGGTACAAACAGGTTGAGGGGTGTGAATGGTATGGGTTTTATATAATTCATTCAGGCCCTGAAATTCCGCCTTGAACATATCAGCTTTATTATGCTGGTTTAATTTAACAAAATATTTTTCAGCCCCATTAGTGATCATAAAGGCTGAACTGATACAGCCGCCACTGATACTGTCTTGATTTGTTATTTCAAAGGCAGTGCCGGTGTTGTTAGTGATATGTTCAGCAATGTCATCCCAATGTGACACGACAGCTTCCCCGTAGCTTTTACAAGCTACCAGTGTATTGCGAATCAGAACTTAATGGAATATCAATTCAGAATGAGTTTTGAAACACGTTCGTGTAACGGACTCTTGCGTGGGAAATGTGCCAGCAGGAATTCCATCTGATCGGAAAGTACACGCTTGCCCTGCAGATAAATGTATTCTGCATGGGTAGGAATAAATGGAATGGCTAATAGTTGCATATTGGCTTGTTCAGGAGTGCGTCCGGCTTTGTGGTTGTTACAACGCTTGCAGGCCGTTACTACATTGTTCCATGTATCACTGCCATTCTTGCTAATAGGGGTAACATGGTCACGTGATAAATTGCGAGACATAAAACGGTTACCACAATAAAGACAAACTTGGGCATCACGGGCAAACAATGATTGATTATTCAGTGGAGGTGCGTAAGTTTCACGCATTCTATTCAATGCATGATTATTACCATAAGTGGCAATGATGGAATTGACTTCAATTGTACTTCTCAGGCCAGTAATGGCATTAAAGCCGCCATGCAATTGATACAACAGAGAACCACAGGAATAGGCAACCTGTTCCAGATGATAGAGTTTGACTGCTTCCTGATAGTTAATCCATTCCAGCGGCATGCCGGATGCATCAGTTCTCAGTACTTGTTGCCCAAAATAATTCATGCCAGCCTGCGATCATAAGAAATTATTATTTAGTGCTTATAATTATAGTTATAAATGCAGGATTTTCCCGAGTCAATAATTAGATATGGGAATAGTGTGAAAATTCAGCCCATTTTCAGGGAATCAGGAGTTAGTTGTGGAATTCGGGACTAAATTCATGGACTGCATTAACGAGAGCGGCCACGTTTTCCGGGTCAATGGTGGGGTGGATACCATGACCCAGATTGAAGACATGACCAGGCCCCTTGCCATAGCTGGCCAGAATGGATTTGACCTCTTCCCTGATCCTGTCCGGATTTGTGTACAACAGTGTTGGATCCATATTTCCTTGCAAGGCAACAGAATCATGTACTCTGGAACGGGCATCGGCCAGATCAACAGTCCAGTCGAGTCCAAGTGCATCGGCACCACTTTCTGCCATTGCCTCAAGCCATTGCCCACCGCCC
>DAOVJZ010000107.1 GCA_030632035.1 Granulosicoccaceae bacterium
TGAGTTTCCGGGCAGTTTATTCATCGAGATTATTATGCCAGACAGAGGTATGACTGGAAGATAAGATACCTTATTATCAATTTTGTTCAGAAGATTCTAACAGACGCACAAAATAATGAATAATCAGGATTCAGGCACCCTATACGTAGTGGCCACCCCCATCGGAAATCTGGGGGATATGAGCCAGCGTGCGATTGAGGTACTCAAACAGGTGGATGTGATCGCCGCCGAGGACACCCGCCACAGTGGCCGACTTTTACAGCATTTTGTCATCTCAACATCGGCGATTGCTGTGCATGAACACAATGAAACCAAGGTCTCGGCCGATCTGGTCAAACGGCTGGAACAAGGGGAATCCATTGCCCTGATCAGTGATGCCGGTACGCCATTGGTCAGTGATCCGGGTTATCACCTTATCCGCATGGCCGGTGATGCAGGTATCACAGTCACACCCATCCCCGGTGCCTGTGCCGCGATTACTGCTTTATCAGCCTCCGGTATGCCCAGCGATCATTTTAGTTTTGAAGGCTTCCTGCCATCAAAATCTGCCGCCAGAAAAGCGATACTGGAAAAACGGGTCAATGAAACCGGCACCCTGATCTTTTACGAATCACCGCATCGTATTCTGGATACATTAAAAGATATGACAGATATCTTTGGTGCTGAAAGAGAATCCGTCATGGCACGCGAATTGACCAAGAAATTTGAAACCATCAAACGTGCACCGTTGGCAGAATTATTGTCTTTTGTAAAAGCGGATAACGATCAACAAAAAGGTGAATTTGTTATTTTGATTCACGGTGCAGAAAAAGAACCAGACACCAGTGCCGATACACAGGAACTACAACGTGTCCTGAAAATTCTTCTGAATAGAGTATCACTTAAAGAAGCGGTGGCGATTGCAGTGGAAATAACCAGCCTGAAAAAAAATCAGGTCTATGAACAGGCTGTAATGTTAAAAAATAAATAGAACGGCAATCTTGGCGTCTTGGCAGTTCAAGCTTAAATACAGGCTTTTCATTGACACCCACCCCCATTTTCTCCATTATCACCCCCGAAGTCGGCCAGACAATCGCCCCGCAAGGGGAGGAAAGTCCGGGCTCCATAGGGCAAGGCGCCAGGTAACACCTGGGGGGCGTGAGCCTACGGAAAGTGCCACAGAAAATATACCGCCTCTTCGGAGGTAAGGGTGAAATGGTGCGGTAAGAGCGCACCGCGCTGGTGGCAACATCAGTGGCAGGGTAAACCCCGCCTGGAGCAAGACCAAATAGGGGAACACATGGTGCGGCCCGCATTGTTCCCGGGTAGGTTGCTTGAGGTGCATGGTGACGTGCATCCCAGATGAATGATTGTTCACGACAGAACCCGGCTTATCGGCCGACTTCAATTTTTTTCTACTCAACTCTTAATAATTCACATTAAAGTCGTTCAACAAGGCCATGAAAAGGCACTTTTTGTTGTACTTTTAGCTCCCCCTATTTTTGCCCCCAAACGCGCGTAAGTCACTGTCATATAAGAACTTATTTAACAATTTTATGGGCAATTTTCTTGACATATTTGGGAAAAAACACCTATAGTGTCAGGAAGTGGGTAAATGTGGGCAAAAGTGGATCAAAGGGGTGCAAATTGTTCCGAGGTGTTAATACGGTCAATCTGGATGCGAAGGGCCGCCTGGCGGTGCCGACCCGTTATCGGGAGCGCATCAATGAACGCTGTGATGGCAATCTGGTCATTACAGTGGATCGCGATCATTGCCTCCTTTTATATCCGTTACCCGATTGGGAAGATATCGAGCGCAAGCTGGTGCGTTTACCCAGCCTGAACAAACAGGCGCGTAAGTTACAACGCCTGTTAATCGGACATGCCACAGATATTGAAATAGATGGTCATGGTCGTTTGCTGGTTCCGCCACCATTACGAGAGTTTGCCAGTCTGGATAAACGTGTCGTGATGATTGGTCAGGGCAACAAGTTCGAAATATGGAATGAACAAGAGTGGTCTGAAAAACGTGATAGCTGGTTAGCGGGCGATGAGGATGACAAGTTGCCATTACCTGCCGACCTTGAGTCATTATCACTGTAGTGGATTCATCACAGCACCATAGGCCAGTTTTACTGGAGGAGGTGATCGAGATGTTGAATGTACGGCCAGACGGTATTTACATTGACGGCACCTTTGGTCGCGGTGGTCATGCCGCTGCCATTATGGAACGTCTTGGTGAACAGGGTCGTTTATTTTCGACAGATAAAGATCCACGTGCGCTTGAGACTGCAAAAGACACATATGAACACGACCAACGCTTTGAGATTGAGCAAGGTTCATTTGCAATGCTGGAAAATTTGTCACAAAGACACCATATAAAAGGCAAGGTCGACGGTATCCTGCTCGACCTTGGTGTTTCATCTCCGCAACTGGATGATCCCGAACGGGGTTTTAGTTTTCGTAAAGAGGGCCCTCTGGATATGCGTATGGATCCTGATAGTGGAACCAGTGCGGCTGAATGGATCACAAAAGTTTCCGAACAGGAACTAACACAAGTTCTGCGAGATTATGGCGAAGAGCGTTACGCCAAACGTATTGCCCGTGCAATTATAAAGGCGCGTGATAATGCACCCATAGAAACAACAGCGCAATTGGCTTCTATTGTGAAAGAAGCCAACCCGGCCTGGGAAAAAAATAAGGACCCCGCAACGCGCAGTTTTCAGGGCATACGGATTTTTATTAATCGTGAGCTGGATGATCTGGCTGATTTTCTGGAACAGTCTCTGGATGTACTGGCACCTGGTGGTCGTCTGGTCATTATCAGTTTCCACTCATTGGAAGACAGAATGGTAAAACGCTTTATGCGTAAGCAGGCAAAGGGTGATGAGTTCCCACCTGATTTACCAGTGACACAGGAACAGCTTAACCCACGGTTGCGGGAAATTGGTAAAGCAATCAAACCGGGCAAAGCTGAAATTGAAGAAAATCCACGTGCACGCAGTGCCGTTTTGCGCGTGGCGGAAAAATTACATTAATGTCTCTGCAAAGAGTCATTTTTGTGTTGTTAATAATGTCGGTGCTGGGTTCAGCATTTGGCATGGTGTATGCCAAACACCAGAACCGGAAATTATTTGTGCAATTACAAGTATTACAGTCAGAGCGAGATGACATGAATACGGAGTGGGGAAAACTGCAACTGGAACAGGCAACATGGGGTACGCATGGACGCATTGAACGCTTTGCGCGTGAAAAGTTGCGTATGGATGTACCGTCTGCCGGTGAAGTCACCATGGTCATTGGTAAAAGAAGCGGGAGCAGGTAATGCAATTGTCCTTTAGCTGGGATAGGTCACAAAAAAAACAGAAGATATTCGTCATGCGGCGTTATCTGGTTCTGGGTGTATTGCTCGGCAGTATGCTGGTGCTTGGTCTGCGTGGTGCCCAATTGCATTTATTTGAAAATGACTTCCTGCGTAGCGAGGGCGATCAGCGTCATTTGCGTACGATTTCTATTGTAGCCAATCGCGGTGTGATCACTGATCGTCATGGTGAACCCGTTGCAATCAGTACACCGGTTGATTCGGTGTGGGCAAATCCAGGTGAGTTACTGGCCGCGCGTGATCAATGGGGAAAACTGGCGCGTACATTGGGTGTTGAACACGAACAATTGCAACAACGTTTAATGAAACGCAGTCAACGTGGGTTTGTTTATCTTAAGCGCCACGTTAATCCTGAGATTGCAAAGAAGGTAATGGCACTGGAATTACCGGGTATTGCATTGCAACGTGAATATCGTCGTTATTATCCAGCCGGTGAAGTTATGGGGCATGTTATCGGTTTTACTGATATTGATGACAATGGGCAGGAAGGACTGGAACTGGCCTTCAATAAAATATTGAAGGGTACAGATGGCAGTAAACGCATTATGAAAGACAATCTGGGGCGTGCTGTTGCAACAGTAGAAAATATTGCTACACCGCATTCTGGAAAGCCATTAACACTCAGTATTGATCAGCAATTGCAGTATATTACTTATCGTGAGTTAAAGGCCGCTGTTAAAAAATACAAGGCACGAGCTGGTACTGCCGTGATCATGGACGTAAATACAGGTGAAGTGTTGGCCATGGTTAATCAGCCTGCCTTTAATCCAAATGATCGTTCTCGTTTACGCAGTAGCCGTTATCGTAATCGCTCGGTGACGGATGTATTTGAACCTGGTTCAACAATTAAACCATTTACCATTATCGCAGCACTTGAGAGTGGTCGTTATCATGCAGGCTCCCGTATCAATACATCGCCTGGTGTAATCAAGGTCGGACGTAAACTGATTCGTGATACCCGTGATCACGGCATCATTGATGTGGGTACAGTGTTACAAAAATCCAGTAATGTCGGTGCGACTAAAATGGCGCTTTCGATTAAGCCGAAACATTTATGGCAAACATTTTCTGATGTGGGTTTTGGTAAGCAAACCAACAGTGTGTTTCCTGGTGAGTCCAGTGGAATGTTAAATGATTATCAAAACTGGCATGAGATTGAACATGCCACACATGCATTTGGTTATGGTTTGTCAGTTACCAACCTGCAACTTGCACGTGCCTATGCGGCATTGGCCAATGGCGGCAGGTTGTTACCTGTTTCTATGCAACGTCTGGATGAAATACCAGAGGGTTTCCGCATCATGCGTGAGGACAAAGTTAAACAAGTCCTTCGCATGATGGAGCGCGTTACCGGAGAGGGTGGTACTGGTAAATTGGCACGAGTTGCCGGTTATCGTGTCGCGGGCAAGACTGGTACAGTGCGCAAAGCCGGTCCTGGTGGATATCAGGAGGATAAATACCTTTCCCTGTTTGCCGGAGTTGTACCTGCCAGTCGTCCACGCCTGGCAATGACCATCATGATTGATGAACCTAAAGGCAAGGAATATTTTGGTGGCCATGTGGCGGCACCGGTGTTTGCCAATGTTATGCGTGATGCATTGCGTCTTATGGATATTGCACCAGATGACAAGAAGTTATTACGCGCACAAATGTTGCCTGCCAGCGCAATGTCTCCCGAGGTGACGTTATGATGGCTGAACAGGCAGACAACATGGAATTTTCATTAAAGGCATTATTGCGCGGTTTTGCAGAAGTTAGTGATGCCATGGAATGTATTGTTACTGGTTTGTCTATTGATAGTCGCAGTGTGCAGCGGGGTGATCTTTTTATCGCCTGTGCTGGCAGTAATGTGCATGGTTATGAATTTATTGAACAAGCTGTTCAGTCAGGTGCCATTGCAATTGTAATTGATGGTAACGATACGGCTAATAATATTGCACGACTGGATGCAGTGCCTGTTATTGCAATTGATGATTTGAAAAACAAACTCGGGCTGATCGCTGATCGCTTTTATGATCATCCATCACAAAAAATGTTTGTGATGGGTATTACCGGCACAAATGGTAAAACATCCTGTGCCCATTTCCTGGCGCAGGCACTGCATAGCAAGTTAGAACCTTGCGGTATGATCGGGACATTGGGCAATGGTTTATATGATGACATCAAGCCCGGTACACACACCACGCCTTTGGCGATTCCGTTGCATGGTTTGATAGATGAATTACACCATGCCGGTGCCAAACGGCTCGTGATGGAAGTGTCTTCTCATGGTCTGGAACAAAATCGTGTAGGTGGTGTGCAATTTGATCTGGCATTATTCACTAATCTTTCGCGTGATCATCTTGATTACCACGGTGATATGGAAAGTTATGCCGATGCCAAACGTCAGCTCTTCCAGATTGAAGGTTTGCAATATGCGGTAATCAATGCAGATGATGAATTTGGTCAATCATTATTAAAAGAAGTTTCTGATGCTGTTTCCGTTGTTGCCTACAGCCTTTCCGGTAATGCACTCCAAGGGATAAGTACAATCCGTGCAA
>DAOVJZ010000083.1 GCA_030632035.1 Granulosicoccaceae bacterium
AAATGTTGTTTATTAGCGGAAGCAAATCCTCCAAGTCGAAAAAGTCATGGTATGACCTTGTTCATGAAAGTCTGTCTGAAAAAACAGAGGTAAATAATGAAGGTGCGCTGGTTCTAACTTCAGGCGATTCTTCTTTTGGTCAGGGGAAAATAGCTGCCGAAAGAAAAGAAACCCCATCGAAGATAGATCCCCAGCTATCAAAACCGCTAAAACTGGCAGAACAGGGAGTTAGTGAGCTTCATCCATCAGAAACTGATAGTTCTGAAAAATCCTTCGCAACAAAATCAGAACATAATGCCCAGCAACGCGGTGAAATAATTCATCGCATGCTTGAACTTTTATCCTCACCTAATACAAACAAAAAGCAGATACCAGCACAAATAGCTAATGAGTTTTCAATATCAGAAAACTCGGAAAACTTTAAATACTACTGGCAGGAGGCCAAGCGTGTTTTTGAAATGGAAAAATTTCATTACCTGTTCAACCAGAAACAATATACACAGTTCTGGAATGAAATACCCATCTGCTATCAACTTGATGGGCAAACCATCTATGGAATAATTGACAGATTGGTGCTTACAGAAAATGAAGCCATTATTGTGGATTACAAGACCCACCACTATGCCTCAAAGAAAAATATCGCATCACTGGCGGAATCTTACCAAAAGCAGTTACAGTTTTATGCTGAAGGCATAAAAAAACTGTGGCCTGATAAAGAAGTTAAATCCCAACTGTTATTTACAGCCTGTGCTGAAATAGTTGATATGAATTAACTTTTTTATTTTTTATCCAGCACCTGAATCAATTTATCAGGTGGAACAAACCCCGGATACATGCCGCCATCTTCTAATATCAGTAATGGTGTACCACGTAACCCCAGTTTTTCTGCTGCCGCAATATGTTGTTTGACTGGATCCTTGCAGGCTTCCGAAGAAATTGCTTTCCCTTCCTTGGCTTCTGTAATCGCCTTCTTGCGATCTTTTGAACACCAGACCGAAACTGCTTTCTTATAAGAAGGTGAATCAATACCCGCACGTGGGTAGGACATATAACGAATTTTGATCCCCAGCTTGTTGTAGTTTTCTATCTGACTGTGCAATTTACGACAATAGCCGCAATCGATATCGGTAAAAACAGAAACAGTATGTTTGAGTTCCTTGGGTGAAAAAACAATCATGTCTTTTTCATCTAGTGTAGCCAGCACATTCAATCGTGCCTTGCGCCGGGAATTTTCACTGAGGTTTTCACCTTTTTTTAGATCAATAATATCGCCACGAAAAACAAAACGGCCATCATTGCTGACATAGGCCACCTGTGTACCAAAAACCACTTCATAAAGACCCGGCATACTGGACTCACCAATACTATCAGGCTTCGCACCGGGAAAAAGCATGGCCAACACCTTGTCTATATTTTCCGGGGGTTTGCTATCTGCCTTCTCTTCAGCCTGAACCAGACCATTAAATGAAAAAATACAAATAAGTAATACCAAAAACTGTTTCATAACTTGTTACCTTCTGTTTCAATTCACCCACGCGGATGATGCTCTTCATGCAGTCGTTTTAATCGTTCACATGCCACATGCGTATAAATCTGTGTTGTTGATAAATCCGAATGTCCTAACAACATCTGTACTGAACGTAAATCTGCTCCATTATTAATCAAATGGGTTGCAAAAGAGTGACGTAATGTATGCGGAGACAACTCTTTCTTCAACTGCGAATGCTGTGCATAACGCTTGATAATGTGCCAGAACATCTGCCTCGTCATTGCGCTCCCACGGCGTGTAGGAAACACCGCCTCTGTCACATGCCCTTTCATTATATCGTTACGGGGGCCATTAAGATATTGCTCCAGCCAGGAAATCGCCTCTTCCCCCAGTGGTGCCAAACGCTCCTTGTTTCCCTTCCCCATAACACGTACGACACCCATTCGAAGGTTAAGTTGCGACAATTTCAGCCCCACCAGCTCAGTCACTCGCAATCCGGTGGCATATAACACCTCCATCATTGTGCGATCTCGCATACCCATTGGATCTTCTACATTGGGGGCCAACAACAATGATTCAACTTCTTTCTCAGTAAGGGACTTGGGCAAAGGCCGCCCCATACGCGGGGCCTCGATCAAGGCAGTAGGATCACTATCAGTACGTCCTTCTCGCAACATGTATTGATAGAAACGACGCAGACTGGAAAGCATGCGCGCTGTTGTTCGTACCTGTACCCCCTCGCTAACACGATCAGCCAGATAGGACCGCAAATCCTCTCTTTGTGCCTTGAGTAATAAAGTGCTTTTTTGATTCAACCACTGGGTCAATTTGAACAAGTCATTCCGATATGCAGACAACGTGTTCTGGCTAAGCCCACGCTCAACCCATAACATATCAAGAAAGGATTCTATGACCGAAATTTCGGAATCAGGAATTGTTGAATCCAGGATTACTGCCTTTGCTTTCATGTGCTAACAACCAGCGTTTAATTACTATTTTCCAACCATCTGTCTCACCAGAATAGCCGCCAAACCCTGTCTGCGCAATAACACGGTGGCAAGGAATAATGAATGGGACCGGATTATGGCGGCAAGCACCGCCTACAGCACGGGCACTACTTTTTAATTCTTTGGCAACTTCACCATAACTGCGCGTGTCTCCTGATGGAATATTTTTTAATAACGACCAGACACGCTCACGAAAAGCAGTACCTTCCAGTTTGACGGGAATACTTAATTGTTGCTCCGGATTCTTAAAATAGGCATTCAATTCATACTCTACTTTTTTAGAAAATGCATTTGCAGCGGGCTTTGCCCTGGATTCCCGTCCGAGAAAATCAATACTGCTGACACATTCATTTTCGATACACACACCCAGCTTGCCGTCAAAACCCGTAATCGGTGTTTTCATGATAATGGCGTAGGCGTTTGAATCTGTGCTTTGCATGGAAAACCCTATTCTCTGAAACGCAACTTTTCCAGTTCTTGCTTCAGTACCTGACGATGACGCGGTTCAGAAGAACTACGCAACAATTTTTTAAACAACTTATAGGAATCCTTTATATAGCCGCCTTCAGACAAGGTGCGTGCCGCCTGATATTTTGCCGACTCGGCCCACGGATCAGCCGCCTTCTTGTCGTGCAACCAGGCAGAACGCAAATACAATCTGGCTGCTTCATCATATTCCGTCAGTGCGCGTTTTGAATCCGCCATCCAGTACAACATTTCGCGCTTGCGCTTTTTGTTTGTTGTGCGGTCATAGAGTAATTCAAATAATGAATAGGCGGTAAGATGCTCATCAACTGCTTGCAAATCAAACACCACCTGCATAACACGATCCAGTTGTTTCTTTTTCAGATTGTCATCTGATTCAAGAATGTCTTCTAGTATATTGATACCTTCTGTTGTATTGCCTGCCATAATATGAATCCGGGCACGCCGTAACATTTCCTTTATCCTGTTTTTACTTTCCTCATCTTCCTCAAGACCATTTATCAGGGTTGAAGCCAGTTTTATTTTTCCTTCCTTTACCGCCTTGTCTGCCAGATACTTTCTGACTGCAATCGGTATGGCGGCTACCTTTTTAAATCGGGATGAATTCATATATAACTGCTGGACAATATCGGCTCCATTTTTAACTCTGTTCAGATTCTTGACTAATCGCTTATGCGCCTTGATATTGTTCTCTTCTGTTTTTGCACCTCTAGATAACAAGGCATAGATAGCACGCCCTCTTACTGGACGTTTTCTTATATGCTTTTTCGCTAACGCAAACCATGGGGCATCCTTATCCTCCATAAAACTATCCTTACCTGCCAGAAAAAGAGCATAGCTTTCATAAGCAAGCCATAAATGATCAGTGTTGTGATAAAACAACTCATCAGCCGGCGCCTTATCCAGTAAACGTGTCGCCTGCTCCATGGATTTTACATACTGCGCATAATATTCCGCTGCCAACGCCGCCTTTGCAGACAGCAACCAGAAACGATATTTATTTTCAGTCTTTTCCTTTCTTTTTCCGGCTGACTTTATTGCTGAATTCATGACCCTGACAGCTTTGGACTGCTTGCTCTGTAAACGTGCACAAAGATAAAGCGCATAGGCCTCACCCTTATCTTTTTTGCTCAACACGCTCTTGACCCTTTCAGGGACACCATTCATCAGGAAATAACGCGCCTGAAAAATCTTGAACTCTTTATCACCAACGCCAAATTCTTTTGCATATGATTTGATAGCTAATCCAGCATCGTCCAGTTTTCCTTCTTGCAAATAACTGGCAATAATCTGAAACCGCCACTGCTTTTCCAGCTCTTTATCATTACGTAAAGGAGCAGACCAAATCTGTTTCAGCAAAGCAGCACGTGCTAGCCTGCCATCTCCCTGCTCATTACGTGCACTGGCGGCATACGTCACTGCCCAGTCCCTAAATCGACTGGAAACATCTGCCGGCAGATTGTCATAGCGTTCTACCAGTCTCTGGAATTCTTTCTGATCATGATAGATATTGAAGCGCAGTTTTTCCCATTCCTCCCATGAAGCAGGCTCTTTGGTTAACAAGGGCTGATAAAGCTCAAGCATGCGCAAAGCCAGAACAGGCACACCCATCTTATACAGGTGGTGGACTTCAGATAATTCAGCGGTCATTGCCCGAGCGGGTGTACTGAGAACGAACAGAAATAAAAGAGAACAACGCAACAGGAAATGGATTAGATAATGCTTGTCTCTTTTCAGCATAATTTTGTTCTTGCATAAAAAAACGGGTGTCATAATATTATGACACCCGTTTTAATTTAGCTAGTCGCTATAATAACCAATCGGCGATTACAGCTTCTCCTTGATACGTGCAGACTTACCACGACGCTCACGCAAGTAATAAAGCTTGGCACGGCGTACATCACCACGGCGTTTCACCTCGATAGATTTAATCGCAGGACTGTGTGTCTGGAAAACACGTTCAACACCTTCACCATGTGAAACCTTGTGAACAGTGAAAGAAGAATTAAGACCACGATTGCGCTTGGCAATAACCACGCCTTCGAATGCCTGTGACCGCTCACGGTCCCCTTCCTTAACGCGTACCTGAACAATCACAGTATCGCCTGGTGCAAATGCAGGCACATCTGTTTTCAATTGTTCTGTTTCAAGTTGGGCAATGATGTTGCTCATAATTCTTTCCTCAAAAAATTTTGCGTATTATACGTAAAAACTGTCCTGAATTCATAGTCTTTAGTTCGTTTTATCTTCATTTTCTTTGATAAATTCTTCCAACAGGGTCTGCTGGTCACTATCCAGCGACATCTGCTCCAGCAAATCCGGCCTCCGCAACCAGGTTCGGCCCAGCGCCTGCTTTATGCGCCAACGCTCGATAGCCTTGTGATCCCCGCTTTGGAGCACCTCGGGCACCTTACGGCCGGCAATCTCCTCAGGCCGCGTGTAATGCGGGCAATCCAGTAATCCTGCGGCAAATGAGTCCTGATCGGCCGAATCCTCGTGGCCCAGCACCCCCGGGATCTGGCGTGCCAATCCGTCGATGACCACCATCGCCGCCAGCTCTCCACCGCTCAGGACATAGTCCCCGATAGAGACTTCCTCGTCGATCTCAGCCTCGATCAAACGTTCATCCACGCCCTCATAGCGGCCTGCCACCAGAATCAGGTGTGGATGCTCCAGCAGGCTCTGAATCCCGGCCTGATCGAGCCGTTTGCCCTGTGGCGAGAGATAAACCACATGGGCCGCACCATGCTCGGCTCGCGCTGCCTGAATCGCCTGACTCAAAGGTTCAAACTGCATAACCATGCCTGGACCACCACCATAGGGGCGATCATCTACCGTACGGTGCCGATCTTCGGTGAAATCGCGTGGATTGTGCAGATTGACAGACAAAAGGCCATTTTCAACTGCGCGGCCTGTCACCCCGTATTGGGTTACGCCTTCTACCATCTCGGGGAAAAGTGTCACCACATCAATATGCATAACAAGTAGGTTCCTTAGAAATCCACTGGCCAATCGACCTCAATAACACCACCTTCGAGATCAACGTTCAGAATCACATCACCTGTCAGGTATGGAATCAATCGTTCCTGCTTGCCTTCCATGACCGCCATGACTGCATTGGCACCGGTCTCGAACAGGTGATCAACAACACCCAGTTCCTGATTCTCCTTGTTCACTACTTTCAGACCCGTGAGCTCACTCCAGTAATATTCACCCTTATCCAGCTTGGGCAACGCATCTCTGGAAACAGCAATATCCTGCCCCAGCAATTTAGCCACCTCGTCGCGATCATCAATACCGACCAGCTTGGCAACAATACCCTTGCCATGTATTTTACCAGTTTCAAGCTTTATCGGTTTTTGATTTGGGCCAACCAGCCAGACGGGATAATTCAGGATATTTTCTTTGGGTTCGGTGTGAGAATACACCTTCACCCAGCCACGTACACCATACAAGCCGGAGATTCGACCAAGGATAATGGGTTCATTTGACTGCTGCATAACGGTCCAGAATGAATTTCTCTACCTGATAAAAACAGCAAAAGACGGCCACAGGGACCGTCTTTCTAAATACTATGTTGAAACTGGCTTTAAGCAGCTTTTTTGATAAGGCTGGCAACACGATCAGACGTTTGCGCACCCTTGGACTGCCAGTATTCAATACGTTCCTTATTAAGGCGCAGTCTTTCTTCCTGCCCCTTCGCTACAGGATTAAAAAATCCCAAACGCTCGATATAACGACCATCGCGACGGTTACGGCTATCAGT